>JAEEIV010000057.1 GCA_016281555.1 Lachnospiraceae bacterium
CCCTGTCAACAGAAAAGTCCCGGAAACTGTTGAGTTTCCGGGACTTTTGGCTATTCTGATATTCCGATCAGCGCTTGCTGAACTGCGGAGCACGTCTCGCAGCCTTGAGACCGTACTTCTTCCGCTCTTTCATGCGGGAATCACGGGTCAGGAAGCCTGCCTTCTTTAACGTCGAACGAAGTTCCTCATCTGCCTTCGCGAGCGCTCTCGCGATGCCGTGACGGATGGCGCCGGCCTGGCCGGTGGTGCCGCCGCCGCGAACGGTGACAGTGATGTCGTACTTCTCGGTGGTGTTCGTTTCCGTAAGCGGCTGACGAACGACGAGCTTCAGGGTCTCGAGGCCGAAGTAGGAATCCAGATCTCTCTTGTTGATCGTAATGGTGCCTTTACCGGGGGTCAGAAAAACGCGCGCTACGCTGCTCTTCCGTCTGCCTGTTCCGTAAAATTTATCTGCCATTTCTTTTTCCTCCTACCGATTAAAACGTCAGCGTCTCGGGCTTCTGAGCAGCGTGGGGATGCTCCGCACCGGCGTAAACGTGCAGCTTCGTGATCATCTGATTGCCAAGGGGCCCCTTCGGGAGCATTCCCTGAACGGCGTGCTTGATCACGTCTTCCGGCTTCTTTTCCATCATCTCGCGAAGCGTGGTGGACTTGAATCCGCCAACGTACTCGGAGTGCGCATAATACAGTTTCTGATCCAGCTTTCTGCCGGTCACGACCACCTTTTCCGCGTTCACGACGATCACGTAATCGCCGGTGTCAATGTGCGGAGTGAAGGTAGGCTTGTTCTTACCTCTTAAGACCTTGGCGACCTCGGAAGCGAGGCGGCCCAGCGTCTGTCCGGCTGCGTCCACGACGTACCATTTTCTCTCAATGGTCTTCGGACTTGCCATAAATGTATTCATGGTCTGTTCCTCCAAAAATCTGATCTTTCAATTCATTTCGCCGGTTTCCAAAGAGGCATTTACCGGGGCTTTGGCTCATACCCCCTCATAAAAACAGCTTTTATATTATAGGAGATGACCCCTGTTCTGTCAAGCGCTTTTTTCAGCGAAAAAACTGAATTTTTACAGTACCCGGAAATGATTCTTCCTTGGCGGTTGAGAACACACAAAATATATGGTATGATAGGGCTATGAATGAGAAAGTCATACAAACCGTTGAACTGAATAAAATCCTGGCGAGACTGGCCGACGAATGCTCCACGCCGCTCGGCAGGAAAGAGGCGGAAGCATTGGCCCCGATGACCGACCGGGAAGAGATCGAGAAGGCCGAGTCGGAAACCGCGGACGCATTGTCAAGAGTCTACCGGTTCGGAAGCCTGTCGCTCTCGGGCGCGCGGGACATCCGGGAATCGCTCCTCAGATTAAAGGTGCAGGCGAATCTGTCCATGCCGGAACTGCTTTCGATCGCAATGCTCCTTCGAACCGCGCTTCGCGTCAAGGGCTACGGCACCCGGCAGGAAGCCGACAATTTGACGGATTCCCTGACGGACTACTTCGAACGGCTACAGCCGCTCGTCACGCTCGAGAAGGAGATCGAGCGCTGCATCCTTTCGGAAGAGGAAATGGCGGACGACGCGAGTCCCGCCCTGGCCTCGATCCGCCGGAAGATCAAGGCCGCCGAGGCGAAGATCCGGAGTGAATTGAACTCCATGGTCGTTTCGAACGGCACCTACCTCCGCGAAAACGTGATCACAATGCGGAACGGACGCTTCTGTCTCCCCGTCAAAACGGAATGCCGGAGTCAGATCCCGGGCATGATCCACGACGAATCCGGGTCCGGATCCACCGTGTTCATTGAGCCGCTTTCGGTCGTGAAACTGAATAACGAGATCCGTGAACTCGAGATCGACGAATCGAAGGAAATCGAAAAGATCCTGGCGGTGCTGAGCGGCGAAGCCGAAGCGCACGCCGGAGAACTGAAGACAAATCTCGACGTGCTCTCGCATCTTGACTTCGTATTCGCGAAAGCCATGCTCGCGAAGGAAATGAAGGCGACCCGGCCCGTGTTCACCCGCGATGGGAAAATCTCTCTGAAGCAGGCCAGACACCCCTTGCTCGACCCGAAGACCGTCGTGCCGATCGACGTCATGCTCGGCGATGCGTTCAACGCACTCATCATCACAGGACCGAACACCGGCGGAAAGACCGTTTCCTTAAAGACGGTCGGCCTGCTCTCCCTCATGGGGCAATGCGGTCTCCACATCCCCGCGTTTGAGGAGTCGGAACTCGGCATTTTCTCCGAAGTTTTCGCCGACATCGGCGACGAGCAGTCGATCGAGCAGAGCCTGTCCACGTTTTCTTCGCATATGAAGAACATCATCCGGATCGTGAAGACGGCGAACAGCGACAGTCTCGTGCTCTTCGATGAACTCTGCGCCGGCACGGACCCGGAAGAGGGCGCCGCGCTCGCGATCTCGATCCTGGACACCTTGCGTAAGCGGGGCTGCCGGATCATTGCCACGACGCACTACTCCGAACTGAAATTGTACGCTCTGACGACGGAAGGCGTGGAAAACGCCTCGTCCGAATTTGACGTCGCGACGCTGTCGCCGACGTACCGGCTGCTCATCGGCATCCCCGGGAAGTCCAATGCGTTCGCGATCTCCCGCCGCTTAGGGCTCAATGAACAGATCGTCCAGGCCGCGAAAGAACACATCAATCACGACGACGTCGCATTCGAGGACGTCATCAAAAACCTGCACGATTCGAAGCGGAAAATGGATCGTGAAAAGTCGGAAATCGGCCGGCTGAAAGCGGAAGCGAAACGGCTTCAGGATTCGCTCGACGAATCCAACCGGAAGCTGGAAGAACGGAAAGAAAAAATCCTCGCGGAGGCGCGGGAAGAAGCCCGGGCGCTTCTGCAGGACGCGAAGGCGCAGGCGGACGAGACGATCCGCGAACTGAACAAACAGGGAAAAGACGTCCGGGAACTCGAAAAAGTCCGGACGAAGACGCGGGAAGCATTGGAAAGGACGGCCGGGAAGCCGGTCACCGAAACGGAATTGCCGACCGGAAAGGAACTGAACCCGAAAGATCTGCACGTCGGCGACAGCGTCAAGGTGATTTCGATGGACATGGCCGGGACGGTCTCCACCCTGCCCGATTCGCGCGGCATGCTTTTCGTGACTGCGGGGATCCTCCGGCTGCACGTCAGGCTGAAGGACCTCATGCTGCTCGAGAATGACACGACTGCTTCCGGGAAAAAGAGCGGTGCCAAGGGATCGAACGGCAGCATTCTGAAGGCCGCCACGATCTCGCCGGAGCTCAATCTCATCGGCATGCGGGTGGATGAGGCATTGCCGGAACTGGACAAGTACCTGGACGACGCGTATCTTGCGAATCTGGCGGAAGTCCGGATCGTGCACGGGCGCGGCACCGGCGCGCTTAGGGAAGCGGTACGGCAAAAACTGAAGAGTTCCCCGCACGTTAAGTCGTTCCGCGCGGGCGAATTCGGCGAAGGCGACACCGGCGTGACGATCGCCGTCTTTAAATAGGAGGGATTATGGCTGACAAACAGCGCGTGCTCATCGTGGATGACGACGAAAACATTGCCGAACTCATTTCCTTGTATCTTCTGAAGGAATGCTATGAAACCAAGCTCGTTTACGACGGCGAGAGCGCGCTTCGGGAGTTCCGGGAATTCAAGCCGAACATCGTTCTTCTGGACCTGATGCTGCCGGGGATCGACGGCTATGAAGTCTGCCGCGAGATCCGGAAGACCTCGAAGTGCCCGATCATTATGCTTTCCGCGAAGGGCGAGGTCTTCGACAAGGTGCTCGGGCTGGAACTCGGTGCCGACGACTATCTCGTGAAGCCTTTCGATTCCAAGGAACTCGTGGCCCGGGTGAAGGCAATCCTCCGGCGAAGCAATGAAAAGCCGGAAGAACCCGCCGCACCGGTGACGGAACAAAAAGAAGTCAATTATCCGGACCTCAAGGTCAATCTGGCGAATTACGAGGTCTTTTATTACGGCGAGCGTGTGGAAATGGCCCCGAAGGAACTGGAACTGCTCTATTTCCTCGCGGAATCGCCGAACCGCGTCTTTACGCGCGAGCAGCTGCTGGACCGCATCTGGGGTTACGAGTACGCGGGCGATACGCGGACCGTCGACGTCCATATCAAGCGGATCCGGGAGAAATTGCCGGATCACAAGAACTGGGCGATCGGCACGGTCTGGGGCGTCGGCTATAAATTCGAGGTGCGCTCATGAAATTCCCGCTCCGGCTCCGGTTACTCATTGCCTATCTTCTGACGCTCGTCGTCTCATTCGTGCTCCTCGCGACGCTGGAGCACGCCCTGATCGAAAAGCAGGCGGAAAACGACGTCCGGGACGAACTGTACCGGGACGCTTCCTACGTGGCAATGGCCTACCGCGGGAATTCGGGCTCCGTGAACCGGGAGTTTCTTTCAACCGTCGCTCAGGTCTCCGGCGCCGAAGTCTGGATCATGAACCTGAACGGCATGGTGGTCGCCACGTCGAATCCTGAAGACGCCGCCTTCGAGGTTCCGGAATTCCGCGTTTCGGACGGCGCAGGCGGATACTATATGCGGGGCACGTTTTACGGAACGCACAAGGAAGAAGTGCTGACGGTGTACGCCACGTTGACGAAGGAAATCACGGTCAACGGCTACATCCTCCTGCACTACCCCGCCGAGCGAATCCGCGAGGCTGCGGACCGCATGCAATTTTTCGCCTACATGACCTACTGGATCTTCGCCGGCCTCGTCACGCTGCTCTTCATCTGGATCGACCTGTCGATCGTACGCCCGATTCAGAGAGTTGCGACGGCCGGGCGTGAATATGCCAATAACAACCTGACCTATCCGAATCCGGTGCATCGGGGCGACGAGATCGGCCAGATCGCACTCGCTGAGGAAGAGCTTGCGAAACAGCTGCAGTCCGCCGCAGACGATCAGCACCGTTTCCTGCAGAACATTTCTCACGATTTCCGCTCGCCGCTGACCTCGATCCGAGGTTACATGGTGGCCATTCAGGACGGCACGATCCCGCCGGAACTGCAGGGGAAATACCTGAACATCGCCGTTTCCGAAACCGACCGGCTGACGAATCTCGCCAATGACCTCCTGGACATCACGCAGCTCGAAAGCGGCGCCGGGATGAATTTCAGCAACTTCGACGTCAATGACTTGATCCGCGAGATCCTGCCGACCTTCGAAGGCCGTGTGGCGGAGAAAAACCTGACGTTCGACCTGACTTTCGAAGACCGGGAACAGTATGTGAATGCCGACCGGGAGCGGATCTCCCAGGTCCTCCACAACCTCGTCGACAATGCGATCAAGTTCTCCGGAACGGACAGCAGCATTGAACTCTCCACCCGCGTTTCCGGCGGAAAGGTTTTCATTTCGGTCAAGGATCACGGCGTGGGCATTGAAAAGAAGAACATTGACAAGATCTGGGACCGCTTTTACAAGACGGATGCGTCCCGCGGCAAGGACAAGAAAGGCACCGGCCTCGGTCTGTCGATCGTCCGCGACATCATCCAGAACCACAAGGAACAGATCGACGTCATTTCGACACCGGGTGTCGGCACGGAATTCGTGTTTACATTGCCGGTCGGGGAAGAGTAGTTTAACAGACCGTCATACATACGGGGGAAGCGTATGACATACCACTTTTTTGATTATAAACACAACATCACCGGATTTCAAAGCGACCTGTTTTCCGTACCCCACCTGGTCTTCATCGGCCTCGTTTTTTTGTTCTCATTCTTGACCATATGGCTGTTTCGAAACGCGGACCGTCAGAAGATCGGAAAATGGCTGAAGGTCCAGGCGGTGTTCACCGCCGTTCTGGAAGTGGTCAAGATCAGCTGGGAAAGCTATTACGATATCACGACGGGACAGGGATTCAATGCGGCAGGACTCTTACCGATCTACACCTGTTCGCTGCTGATCTACATGCTGCCGCTCGCCGCCTGGGGAAAGGGAAAGCTCCGGGACTGCGCCCTGGCTTTTCTGACCACGATCGGCATGCTGTTCGGCGCCATCGGGGTGATCTATTGCAACGGACTGAATTTTTATCCGTTCTGGACCTTCGGCGCCTTCTATTCGCTGTATTTCCATATGTCCATGTTCCTGACGGGCGTGATCCTGCTGTCGAGCGGGTACGCACGGCCGGAGTGGAAAAACGTCGGGCTTTCTTTTCTCCCGATCTCATTGCTGGCATTGATCGCGATCCCGGTCGATTATGCGTTAAACACCGACTACATGCAGCTGTACAGCGGCTCAGGTGTCCCGCTGTATGAAGACCTGGCGGCACGACTCGCGGCAAGGGGACTTCGCCCGATCTACACGCTGATCATGCTGCTGACGTATCTGCCGCTTGCCGCGCTGGTCGTCGGAATCTGCAAGGCCGCAGAGCGGATCCCGCTTTTCGGACGGAGAAAGGCGTAATTCCGCGGTGTTTTCTCTCCTCTCTACGCCTCTTCCCGGTCCAGCCAAAAACAAAGCGCGTCGCCAAGATACCGGTGCCAGGCATCCTCGTGGTGCTTCATTCTGGAGTCCCGGATGTATGCCGTCTCCCTGTCTGTGAATCCAAGTTTTTTCAGATACCGGAACGTCTCCTCGGTCAGCGGCACAAAATGTGATTCAAAGTCAATGCCGCCGACATAGAAAAAGAACTTCGTTTGATTTTCCCGCCGGATCTGAAAACCGTCGAGCAATTCCAGCCACTTTTTCCTCGAATACACAAGAAACGCGGGAGAAAAGTCCAGTGAAAACCCGAATACGTCATGACGCGTGACGCCTCCGTAGAACGCCATGATACCTCCCATAGAGGAGCCGCCGATCGCCGTATCCGCCTTATCGGGAAGCGTGTGGAAACAGTCATTGATCAACGGACGCAGGACGTCGGCAATGTAGTTCACGAACAAGTCGCCCATCGGCCGGTCGATCTCTTTGACCTTCGAAGGAAAAGGCGGAGTCAGTTCGTTGCTCCGGTCATTTTCCGAAGGCGGGCAATCGATCCCAACCGCAATGAAAGAGATCCCTCGCTCATCAAACACCTCTTTCCAGACCTTGTCGAGCCCCCAGTCGCCGTATGCGGTGAGATACCGGTTCACGAGATTCTGCCCGTCGGAGAAATAGATGACAGGAAACCGCTTTTCCAGATCCTCGAACACATAATCCCCGGGAAGCCATACGCGGACGGTACGGGGCAGATCACTAAACGGAACGGCGAATTCGGCCTTGTAATAGTACCCGTATTCCATGGTCGTTCTGCGGGTTTGGTCCATCGTAAACGGCCCGATTTGCCTCGGTCTTCTTTGCATTGCCATAAACGTCCTCCTTCAAGCCTCCTGCCGGCTTCCGTAAACAGTATACCATTCCCGGAATCAGAACGCAACGGGGAGCCCTTTTCAGGCTCCCCGCTTCACGTTCCCGGCGCGATTCGAACGCGCGACCTGCCGCCTTAGGAGCGCGGGATCTTTTTGTGGAAATCTGTTCCGTTAAGTCTCGCAAAGCCGCATAAAGACTGGATTTGTGCACATATTCGAGTTCAGTTGAGTACGGTTAAAATCGGCTAAAATCGGCTGTTTTTTCGCTGTTCATATTAGACGTTTCTTAGATAGTGCTAAGAAAGTTGTGAACCCGTTTGTCGTTATGGACAACTCATGAGGAATTCGGATGAATGTGTTTTTTTCGAAGTCGAGACAAACCGAACCCAAAACAAAAAATCAAGGTCCCTCGGAGTTGCAAGGTGCACCTTATTCCTACCGGTTCTGCAGTTGACAGGAGCACCTGTGTCCACATGTTTAAGACATAAAAATAGACCGATTGTCCTGGAACAACCGGCCTTATATTAAGTATTTCCTTTTCAGTTATCCATTGCTTTCACAAGTTGTTTCAGAAGGTCCATGGTCTCAGGATTCTTCAAAAGTCTCATAAGAGTAGCCATATCGGAAGAACCGGAGTCTGATGGAATCTCCCTGCACGGCCTTAATATCGCCTCCGTTCAGTTTAAGCTTATAGGTAATGCTGGAATGCCGTAAGCTATGAAAGTCTCTTCCCGATCCACTCTTCCGGATAGCCGTAGCGATAGGCTCCATCCACCATTTCTTGTCCGTTTTCCGGGTCGAAGCCCGAATGACAGACCTTATGTGAAGCTACACGCAATATCATCTTTTCCACTCCTTTTCCGCGCCGGGGAAACGCGCCGGCATTTCTCCGCTTTAAACGAACGAGCCTTCCTTCCGGATCCGCTCCACCAGCTTCGCGGTATCAATTTTCTGCACCGGACGATCGTCCCGGATGCTGATGGCCGCCGCGAATCCCGCTGCCTGCC
>JAEEIV010000058.1 GCA_016281555.1 Lachnospiraceae bacterium
TCCTTTTTGAAACAGTTCCTGCTTCTCGAGATCCGGATAGAAGTACGGCTTCATCCTGACGTCCTGGTCCTCGATCCCCCAGAGAACGAAACGGCGCACCGCACAGGCAGGGCGGTAGGCGTCAAACACCTTCAGACGGTAGCCCATGACGAAGAGTTCATTGCTCACTGCCCTGAGCGCCCTGGCCGCTTCGATCGAAAGGATCGCGACCGGTTCCTCGTATCCGTCGATCCGTTCCCCGATGAAATTGTAGGTGGAATGGTACCGGATCTCCTGTATGATCTGCGGGACAAAGTCCCCGAGGACCACGAAACCGGCCGGATTCATCCGCAGGTTTTCCCTGTATTCTTCACTCATACCGTCAGCTCAGTTTCTTTTTCAGCGTCAGAACGTTCTGTCCGTCCTTGTATTCGTACGACATCGAATCCATGATCTTCTTGGTCATGAAGATGCCGAGGCCTCCGATCTCGCGCTCGTTTGCGGAAAGTGTCGTGTCCGGATCCGTTTTCGCAAGCGGATCGTACGGAATACCGCTGTCCTTGAATACGATCGTCGCTTCTTCAGGCTCTCCTGAGATTTCCACGGTAATGGCCGCGCGCCCTTTGCCCGGTGCATACGCATAACTGGCAATGTTAACGAAGATCTCCTCGACCGCAATGTCGATCTGGGACACGGTTTTCGGACTGCAGCCCGTTTTTTCCAGCTGCCGGTTCACGAACGCGGTGACCGCCATGAGCCGGCTCTCGTCCGCTTCGACGTCCAGTTCCTCCGCCGGCGCTTTTTCGTCTGTTGGCGCTTCGAAAACCAGGGAATCCACTTTCTTCAGAAGTTCGACGAGCCGCCCCTTCCAGAGCGCCATCGTTTCTTCGCCGTGCTCGCCGACCGCCGCCGGATGCCGGTTACCCCAATCGTACAGGTAGGTGTAGGAAAGGATCCGGACCTTCTCTTCCACTTCATTGATCCGGTCTTCGTCCTTCGTGCCGAGGTAGGCCGCCAGGCTCTCATGCCAGAATTTCCTTGCGGTCTCGGCATTGAACCCCTGGAACCGGATCACGATCTCCGGATCGTATTCGGAATACCCGACGTAGGAATTGTACATCGAGACCAGTTCGAAGATCGGATGTCCGGTCGACAGCGTGTCCATATCGATGAGCAGGACTTCTCCGTCGGCCACGACGATGTTCTTGGTATGGAAATCCCCGTGGATCATGTGATTGCTCTCGGGGATCGCTTCCGTCATGCGCTCCAGCTTTTCTCCGAGGCCGTCGGGCAATGAATCCTTGATCCGCGCGACCGACTTTAAAAGTCTCGCTTTCCGCGACGGCAGTTTTCCTTCCGGCACTTCGATGCTGTGGATCTTTTTCAGCATTCTCACGTATTCGCGGACACAATAATCCATGCGCTCCGGCTCTTTGGCCAGGATCTTCGCGAACGACTTCGCGTTCAGGAGTTCGAATACCGAGCCGTAGCTGTCGCCGACCCGCACCACGTCGTAAGAGATCGCGGTCGGAACGCCGAGGATCAATGCGAGTTTCGCAACTTCTCTCTCATGCTGGATCTCCGCAAGGGCGTCCGCATTCTTGTACGTCTTGACCACGTTGTCCTTGTCGATCCTATATACTTTTCCGTTAAAGCCTTCCCCGATGACCTCGCAGCCTTCGACGGAGACGACGCGGTATGCTTTTTCCACGCGCATCATTTCCGTGAATCCGGTCATTTCCAGGATCTCGTATACGTCCGAACTCACGTTTTTGACGCAGAGATCCGGATAATTCTTCTTCAGCCGCAGGATGACCCGGAGCCCTGCGCTTGAAATGTACTCCAGCTTTTCCGCATCCAGCACCAGCGGAAGGTTTGTTTTGCCGGAAAGACCGGACAAAATCTCCGTTTCCACTGCGGAAGCATTGCCGGAATCGATCCTGCCGGACAATTCGACCGTCACAGGATCCGTGTTTCTCACTTCATTCATGTCGGAACCTCCGCGCTTATTCGATGGTCAGGATCTCCGAGAAACCGGTAACTTCGAAAATCTCCAGGATGGTCTCGTTGGCCTTGCAGATCTTCATGGTGCCCTTTCCGTTCAGGGCCTTTTCCGTGGAAAGCAGCACTCTGAGGCCGGCGGATGAAATGTACTCCAGCGCTTCGAAATCCAGAATGAGTTCCGTGAGTCCCGGAAGCACTTCCTGAATGGCAGCCTCGAGTTCCGGCGCAGTGGTCGTATCCAGGCGTCCTTCCAACGCCAGCACCACCGTTTTTTCCTCAGAAGTCTTGTTGATGTTCAGCATATGATTCCCTCCTGCCGTGTTCTTATCTGTAAAAAAATTATAGAATACACTTTCCGTAAAGTCAATTCGAAACTGTTCCGCGTTCCGTTCCGGTCAGGACAGCAATTCCTTGAGATCCGCGACCTCGGCATTCAGGAGGAACGGACCGCCTTTCCGGCAGACCGCCGCCTTGTATTCTCTGCCGGGAGTGACCTCCGAAACCGAGTATTCCCCGGGTTCCGTACCCTGAACGATCCCGATGCGGCCGCCGTTTTCGCACCTGACGGAGAACGCATTCAAAGGCAATGCGAATCCCTCCCCCGTGGCTTTCAGAAAGCTCTCCTTTGCGGTCCAAAGCCGGTAAAACGCCCCGTTTCGCTCCTCTTCCGGCAATCCGCTGAGGTATTCCTTCTCTTCTCCGGAGAAGAACCGTCCGGCGATCCTTTCCCGGCCCTGCACGATCATTTCAATGTCGCAGCCGACTTCGCTATCCGCCGAAACCGCCATCACCTTGTCACCCGAATGGGAAATGCTGAAGCAGAACCCGGGCGCGTCCGGAAGAAACGGCTTCCCATGTGCTCCGTACCCGTATCGCAGCTCCGGGAGACGAAGTCCGGCGTCTTCAAGCGCCTTCCTTAACAACAGTTCCGCCGCAAGAGAACGCCGTTTGTCCGCGATCTGACCGAGCCGTTCCGTTTTTTCTCTCCGCTCTTTGGAAGCGCGAAGAAACGCCGCGCGGTAGAATTCTTCATTCTCCAATAACGTCACGTCGGCGAAATAAACGTTGACCGTGTTTCCGGAAAGCGTCATTGCGTCTCCCCTTCCTCATATGCCATGTCCACGTGGACGATGCCCTCTTCCAGATACTCCCCGGAGGTCACCTTGAACCCGAGCCGCTCGTAAAACGGAACCGCCTGTTTCTGCGCATCCATGGCAATGCGCCGGCATCCCGTTTTTTCCGGGAGGACGCGCATTGCAAACTTCATCAACGCTGTCCCGAGACCCTGCCCGTGGCATAACGTCAAAACGCGGCCTATTTTCACGGTTTCACCGTCAATGCGATACGCCCTGAGGTAGGCCTGCACCCGACCGTCCTCGATGCAAAACACGTGCAGGCTTTCGTAATCGGTGCCGTCCGGGTCGATGCATCTGATCCCCTGTTCCCTGACGAAGACTTCCGCCCGGGACCGCAGGATCTCGTACAGTTCCCCGGTCGTCAGTTCCGGAAAGGTCTTCACGACGAAAGAGATATTGTTTTCTTTGTCAAAAAATCTGTGCGTTTTCATGTGCTCAGCGTCCCGGTTTCTTTTTCTTCGGAGCCGGCAATTCTCCGTACATTTCGTTCAGCAGATCCGCGAGGAATTCCCGGTCGTCCACGTCGCTCACGAGAAGCATCGGCGAAGCGCCTTCATAGGGCAGTTCCTCCGCTGCCTCCGGCATCAGTTTTCTCGCGGACGCGGTCGGTTTCACGAGAAACCGGTCGTCGTAGATCCCGCCGACGATCTTTCCGCGGTAATACAGGATATACTCTCCCATCATTGCCCGGTACGACACGTCGCCGAGCGGCGAAAGCTGATCCATGATGAATTCCAGATATTGCCTGTCGGATGCCATAAACCTTCCTCCGGTATGAATGCGGTCTCAGGATCCCAGAAACTTCAGGATCCTCTCCTTGTAATCCGGCGCCGTATCGAATGCGGCGTGCCCGAATCCGGTGTACATGTACAGCCGGAAGTCCGGGCGGACGTCCAGTTTTTCCGCGATCTCCATGGTGGCGTCGGAATCCAGGACCCGGTCCTCATATGCGCCGATGATCAGCACCGGACACGCGATCTTCTCCACTTCCGCTACGGCGTCGAATCCTTCCGACCCTTCCGCCAGGATGATGAACCGCCTCAAGTCTTCGTCCGTCACCTTCGCCGCGCCTCTCTTCAGCGATTCGCGGTGCTTCTCAAAAACGGAAGGCGGATAGATTTCCCGACCGAAGGCAAGGTAGAGTCCCTCGCGGTCTTTTTCCTTCGCAAGACGGATCCATTTCCCGAGTTTGCGGAACTCCGTCTCTCCGATCTTCGCGGCCGTGGAGCCGAGCACCAGTTTTCCGACGAGTTCCGGGTATTCGATCGCAATGACGAGAGCGATCATCCCGCCCTGGGAGGCGCCGAAAAGACTGATCTTTTCCATTCCGAGGCTTTTCATTGCCTTCGCCGTGTCGCGCGCCATCTCCCGGATCGGATACGGATCCGGAAGATCCGCCCTCCGGTCGAACACGTAGATCGTATATGCGTCCTCGAGCGGGCGGTAGGCTTTGGCAATGGCGTCGCCCGCCCCCATGACGCTTCGAACGCTCAGACCCGGGAGGATGACCAATGTCTTCTCTCCCCGTCCGAAGCGGAAATACTCCATCGTGAACTCACCGGTACGTACCTGTTCGATCTTCATTGACTGTTCTACTCCGTTCTTTTCCGTGCCCTTTACAGCATTTTCTCGCATAGATAATAGCTGTTTCCGTACATATCCGCCTCGCCCGTGATCATAAACCCCGTGCTCTCATAGAGTTTCCGGGCCGGCACGTTCTTTTTTGCGACGGAGAGATGGACCGCCTTCGTTCCCATGCCGGAAAGCACCTCAAGGATCCCTTCGACGAGGAGGTGAGACAGCCCCTTTTGCTGCCGATCCGGAGAAATCACGACTCTCGCAAACTCCCGGGCGCCTTCTTTCACTTTCCAGCAGTGGAACCCGTCCAGTTCGTTTTCCGGAACGATCGAGATCGCGCCGAAGAGTTCTCCCCCGTCCTCGAGGACGTACAGCGTTCCAGAAGAGAGATCGGAGCGGATCTCTTCCTCCCCGGGATAGTCTTCGTTCCACGTGCAGAACGGCAGTCCGATCACGGCCCCGTACAGGGCTCTGACCCGGTCTGCCTCCTCTTTTTTCGCTTTTCTGAACGTCACTGCCGTTTCTCCCCCTCCAGAAGCGCGAAAAAGGCCTCTATTTCGGCTTTACGACACCCTCTGCATAGAATGTGGTGATTCCCGATCGGATCGGTCAAAAAGTACGAAAAATCGCTTATGCCGACGCGTACCTGCGTCCGGCAAAGCGAATCACTGAACGGGGTGTCCAGAATGCGCCCCTCGATCGCAAAATGACGGGAAAGATCGCCCGAGCACTTGAATAGGGTGCAGTTGCCCGGATCGAAGGATCCCTGCACCGCGACGCCGATCCCCGATTCGAAGTGCGTGTTCAGTGAAAAACGGTCCGGCATCGTCACGGGCAGGGTGCAATGCGCAAACGTCGCCGTGCCTTCCTTCGTGTCAAAGCGGCTGGGGTTGCACATGAAGAGATCCTCTCCCGTCAGGCTTCCTAAAACCGCCATGGAAAGGAGCGACGGCATGTCGCCTTCGCAGGCGCCGTAGATCCCGAGGCTGTTCAGAATCGAAAGGCCGAGGCAGCCGGTCGAATGCACCGTATCGAGCAGGTCGAAGCAGCGGACCGAGACGCCCGAAAGCCCGTACCGGTCCGTGATCCGCTGAAACGCTCCGTAAATATACAGAGCCTTTTCGATCTCCTCCCGGTCAAACGAAGCCTTTTTGAACCGTTCCGTATATTCATTGCCGTCATACCGGTTCAATGCGATCTCGGAAAGCAGTTCCTCCATCGGGATTGAAACGGTCTCGACGCCGAGCTTTCTTTGCACCGCTGCCGCATCGTAATCGCTCGCGATCAGCCAGTCGGACGGCTTCCCGATGCAGCCGAGTTTCTTCCCCTGAAGGCGGTCAAGCGCGCGGTGCGCGTTCCGCAAGGCGAGGATCTTCGCCGCCACGGAAGAGACGTCTCCGTGAAGGATCCTGCCGGAACCGCCGTGTTTTCTGATGTAACTTAAGATCTCCATCGAAGCGGCGAGCGAATTGGATTCGCCGCTCGTGAGAATATAGCAGGTCCTGTCTTTCAGATGTTCGAACACTTCAAGGAAGTACCCTTCGCTGCCGCCGGACGCGACGTAGAGAAGTGCGAACCCGTCCTGCAGATAGGCGGACAGGTCCACGCGCCTTACCTCCTCATTCAGCGCCAGGCTGAGAAGCCGGACGTAATTCATCATCGCTTCTTCCGATCTTTGCGAAAGCGGACTGCGTATCAGATAATAATCGATCATAACGTCATCTCCCCATACAATTCCGCCACGGCGGCTGCCGTGACGGAATGATTCAGTGATTCGTAACGTATTCTGCCAGCGAAAGCGCGATCTCGAACAGCCTCGGGTCGTGCTGGGAATTTCGGATCTCGCCCTCCACTCTTCTGTCGGTCCACTCCGGTGCGTCCAGAAGGTCGCCGCCGGAAAAGAACATGTACACCTCCCAACCTCTGAAGTCGCATACGGCCTGGATCGCGGATCCCTCCATCTCTACGGAGATGCAGCCGTCCGCCTTCCGTTTCTCGAAATTCCGCAGGGTCTCCCGGTAAAACGCGTCCGTGGTCCAGGTTTTCCCGGGGACGAACGGGATCCGGCGTTCTTTCATGAAAGCCGCGACCTGATCCGCGTTTTTGATCCGGACGTAATCCGACGGCGGCGCATAATGATAGGACGTTCCTTCATCCCGGTACGCTTCCGTCGGGACCATGATCTTCCCCCGGACGATTTCCCTGTCCAGACAGCCAGCTCCGCCGAACTGGATGATCTTCTTCGTATTCAGTAACCACGGAAGCTCTTCCACGACCCCCACGGCGGCCGGCGCCCCGACCCAGGTCCTTCCGAACCCGAACGTCTTTCCGCCGTGCCTGAAAGAATACAGGGAAGTCGAACCGTGCGCCATATTCAGCTCGCCGAGTTTCTCGCAGTCGTAGTTCTGAAGAACGTACGCTTCGATCAGATGCGAAAACGTCAGGATCACGGCATCCGCCCGAACGGCGTTTTCATTGGCCTCGACGTTGATCTTCGCGGGCGATTTTTCATCATAAGAATCAGTGATCACGTGCTGCTCCTTGTCACGGCATCCACGGAGTCGTGATGTCCCCTTCGGTGTCGGAGGGGCAGCTCGCGGTGATCAGGTCCTGATCCTCGAGAAAAACGATTTCGAATTCCGGTGCTTCATACTGTTTCATAAGGTACCTCTTTTCACGTTTCCGCAAATCACGGGTTTGCCGCCTGATACGCCGTGGCCGTCTGATAGAAATAATACATGGCCGCCATTGCCTTCTTCATCCGCTCGTTCGCGGTCGTGCTGGTGAGCACGGAATACACGAAGGAGAACGGCGAAGCCTGAATGGTGAAAGCGCCTCCGGCGTTGCCGGTGACCGTAACGGTCTCTCCGAGTCTCGATGCCTTGATGTTCGGAATCGAAATCATATAGGAACCGTCACTCTGCGGCACAGATTCATACGTCACGCCGTGGACTTCTGCCGATGCCGTCAAAGTACTATTATCCGTCACTGTCATCCGGATGTCAAGCGAAGTCGTCGTAGCCATGACGAGCCGCGTCATCGCGCCGGTCACGTCAGACCCTTCCTTGTTCACCGCAAGTTCGTTCGGCGTCACTTCCTGCTTCACCTGATCGAGATCGTAATTGTCCGTATAGTGAAGCGTCATGGCCGCATAATCTTCGCCGATCGTCCAATGATTGACCTCGGACAGGAACTGCTGCGCATGATAGCCGTAATCGGCAATGCCGTGCGTCAGATCCAGGACCGTCGCCGGGAACTGAGAAGCATGTTCGTCCACCGCCCTGATATATGCCTCGACGGAATATTCGTCACTAACGGCGTATTCTCCCGAATGGAAGACCGCCGTGACCGTTTCCGCCATCTGGATCGAATTCACGTAGCAGGTGAACACGTACCGGCCGTCCGGCGCCGGAAGGATCTCCGCCTCCGAAGTATCCATGCGCGTCGTATTGCCCTGAACGGTGAATTCCACGTAACTTGCCTGCTTTTCCGCATCGGACAGCATGTTGAGTTCCATGCCGAACCGGACGCCGATCTGGCCGCTTAAGACCAGCTGATGTCCGCTGAAGACCGGCTGAAGTGCAATGAACGTGGCAGAGACGGTCACGTCGGAAGCCGGCACGGTAAAGACATACCTTCCGTTCACTGCCGGAATCTCCACGGGTGACCCGTTTCCGATCTGATAGGTAACGCGTTCAACCGTGCATCCCGGTTTCGCTTCCGGTACGACTTCGATCTCCTGGCCCACCTCGGCAGGCAGTTCATTCGTCAAAGGCTTTGACTCCGGATATATCTTTACGCTGACGCTGCCGTTTCGCGTATTCGGATCGGCCGTCACGAGATACGCATTGTCGATGCGGGAAATAGAAAGATTATCATATTGCACCGACGGATTCTTGTCAAAAGTGTTCAGCATAAGATAATACGTCGTTCCGGCCTGCAAGGGAGCTACGAGATTTAACATGCCCGAGCCGTTATCTTCATATCCCTCCGACCGTTCGCGGTTCATGACCTTGCCGACGATGTTTATGCCGGTAAACGTTTCAAACCGGTAAATGCCGGTCGCCGTCGGAACGAAGACGAAGATGCCGCTCTCCTCACCTCCGGGAATCGTTATGGGATTCAATCCCTCCTGAACAGCAGGATAATCCGCCGGCTCCGTAAGGACCTTCACAGTCACCGGCTGATCCGGCATCGTGAACATGACCTCGAAGTAGTTTTCGGACTTGTTGACGTTTACGGCCGTGACGGCGGTACTGTCTGCTCCCGTTGCCTGAACGCCCGTGACCCGGGACGCGATGTCGTTCAGGGCACATGAGATCGTGATCTCACTTCCGGCAGCCGCCTTGAATTCCGTCTGCACGTTTCCAGCGATCCGGACGCCTTCCGCCGTGACCATATAGATCTCCGCTTTCCCGTCTCCGTCAAACGTGACGGTTTTCGGTTCATCAAACGTTGCGGAAACCGTCACGGGCTCCGCAGGCATCGCGAGGATGATCTGTCCGCTCGATACGGAAGCATATATGATCCTGACCGGGTCTCCGGATGCACCCGTCGCAGAAAGGGAACTGAGCGAATACCCGTCATCGATGCTGATCGTCAGCGAAAAGCTGCTGCCAACTTCGTATTCCGGTCCGGTTCCGAAACCGAACCCGAGCGTTCCGTGTTCGCCTGCATTGAGCGTGACTCCGTATTTCCGTTTGTCAACCTTCACGTCCGTTAACGTATGACCGTCCGCTTCGGCCGATGCGGTATAAGTATACGTTTCCGGGGTGGTTTCCAGGGAAACTGCCGCATTCTTCGTGATGACGTGACTCGGATCGTTTTCGCAGACGACGGTCATGGTCACCGTGTAATAGTTGTCCGCTTCTCTCCATACCCAATCCCAGGAAGGATTGCTGTAATCGTGGCCGAGCGGCGGGCCCGTCACGACGAGGTGCGTCTGCGTCTCGCAGCGCGGATCCTCGAACGTTGCCGTATACTTAAGGTATCCGGAATCCAGACAACTTTGCGGAATGACCTCGCTCGTGACGGTTCCGTACTCCGAGAAGTACGCATAGCACCAGGGGCAGACCGAGCTCGCATGGCAGCTGTACGTGCCCTGGCCATCGTCGGTCCATCTGTAAATGATATCCCATTGATGACCGGTGCACTCATAATCGGCGTAAAGCGTGACGTTCCGCGCAGGCATCGTAAACCGGTACGTTCCGTCGCCGTACGGCGGGATCGTAATGAAGTCTCCGGCGAGATACTGGACGCGGACGACTGCGAGGTGCTCGTTCGGCGTGACGGTCAGAACAACTTCCTCGCCGTACCTTGCGGTGGCAGGCGCATCGATGGTTCCCTTCCCGGATTCCTTGCTCAGATTGTAACTTCTGGCCGTCTGCGTGTAAGAGGCCGTGTAAACAGCCGTGCCGGTGACAACGTCCGGAACCGGTGAGAATCCCTTGAATTCATATTCGTATTCCGGCGTCGTCGCTCTGGAAGGCTGAGTGCCGTCGTACGCCGGGAACTCGCCGTACGCGAATACGTGGTTCCAGAGTTCCGTCCCGTCCCAATCCTCAAAGGTGATGAGATACGAGCGCGTCTCGGTCTTCACTTCTTCGTAGGTAACGCCCTCGAAAACGACTGTCGCCGTGTACGTGTATGCAGCCGCAGTGTCGGTCCGGACGACCGTCGCGTCGATCGTTTCGGTATGGCCGGTGTCCCTGCTGCAGGTGAATGCGGCCGTCGCAGTGTAAGCGCTTTCCCCGCTTGACGTCCAGGTAAAGACAGGCTCGCCGTACAGGTGTCCGGTCGCCGGAACGTCTGAGAGCGTCAATACCTGCACGGTAAATGCGGGATTCGTAAACGCTTCCGAAGTATAGGTCGTTTCTCCCGGCACGGTGCAGGTCTCGTCTTTCGTCTTCTCCGACGTCGCGCCGACGGTCTCCGTCTCCGTGTAATTGTCGTTCAGGCAGACTCTCGTCGCCGTCACGCTCGTGTGATCCAAAGACCATTCATACACCGTCTCGCCGAATTCATGATCCGCGATCGTCGCGGTGAGCGCGGTGACTTCAGCCGGCATGCTGAACGAATATACGCCGTTTACCGCGGTGAGCTCGTGCGCCGTACCGTCGTCATACCGGACGCTCCTCAATTCTTGATTCTCCGGCACCGTGACCGTCGCCGAAACGGCTGCTCCCGCAAGATAATAATTTCTGTCCTTATAGCTCAGCGTCGGCGTGCTCGTGACGGTAAACGCTTCGTCTTCCGTCAGACGGTACAGCCGGGTCGTCCCTTCGCTCTCCTGCGTATTTCCGATGGGTGCAGTATAATAGTTCGTCCCCTCGAAGGTCAGCGCGCCGCTCGCATGACGGCAGAACGTATAATGATTGCCGTTCGCTGCACCAAGATCCATATCGTCACCCGGAACGACGAGACCGTCAATGATCTTCGCCCAGCCGCCGACGAGTTTCTGATAACCGATCATTCCCGAGAACTGCGTTCCGTTTTCGCTTACAAAAGCACCGTCAAAGATGCAGTCCGTCAGCGTCAGCTGGACGTTTTTATCAGACAGCGCCACAAAGCCGCCGCTCGTCGAGTCTCCGGAAACCGTTGAATAGATCTGAATGCTGCTGACGCAGTTCGTGATCGAGACCGAGACCGTCTGATCCCCTTGCTTGATGTAGGAGATGAACCCGGCCGCAAACTTCGCGTTCGTCTCAATCGTTCCGGCGACCGTGAGGTTACTGATCTCGCACCCGTCGCCCGCATAATGGAAAGGCGCAATGCCCCGCACGCTTTCGTGATCCGACGGGTTCGATGCCTCGTCATACTCCCGTGTGTAATCAACCGTGATCGTGTGAGCGTTTCCGTCGAATTTGCCGCGGAACGGATAGTCGGCGTTCTCGCAAACGGAAGTGGTGACCGTGATGTCGGCATCCAGGCGGAAATACTTATCCGCGAATCCGTTCATCCGGTAGTACGACTCCTGCGCCAGAAGATCCCAGCCCGCAGCGTCGGAAATGACGTAAGGATTCTGTTCGGAGCCGTCGCCGCCTCCCCAGTACGTCGTCTTATCCACGTCCTCTTCGAACTTTGCGATGACTCTCACATCCGCAGGTGTCATCGGGAAGGTGAACTCGCTTTGTCTCGTCGGAGAATTCACAAGCGTCGTCACCATCCAACGATCCATGGTTCCGACCTTTCCGTTGATGTATTCATATTTCAGCTCAACAAGCGCAAATCCGAGTTCAGGCGCAATGGTAAGCGTCACGGTCTCTCCCGGGAGTGCCAGGGTCTTGTCCGCCGTTACGGTGCCGCCGTAGCCGTTATTCCGGACCTGAATCGTGATCGCATGAGGACCGACCATCCTGAGTTCGTCCCCGACGAGAGCGACGTTCAGGTTTTCCACACCGCTCGTAAAAGCGGTCGCAGGATCGGCATCCGCCATATTAGCTTTCCACCCGGACGTAATGTCCCCGCTGTTCGTAGTCTCTGTGATGAGGACCGCCGGATTCGCCGGAGCCACTGCGCCGGCGATCGTGATCAGTTTTGAACTGCCGGAGAGCAAAATGTCCTGAGGTACTCCCGCGCTCGTATTGCCTGAAATATCGTAACTGCCGTTTAATGAGAACGACGCGTCGTTGCTGTCGCTTACGTAAACGCCGCCGTCATAGTCTTTCCGGGTGCCGCTTGACGTACCGTTCCCTGTAACGGAACCGCCGTTCAGTATGAATGAACCCATACTGACGTGAACACCTGCCGCTCCGATATTATCCGAGATCGCGCCGCCATACATCGTAAAGAACGAACTCCTGTTTCCGACGTATACGCCGGAACCGGAAATGTATCCCCGGTTTTCCGAGATCGCGCCGCCGTTCATCGTAAACGACGCCCCTCCGGTGAGGAAAACACCGCCGCCGTAAGACGCCTTGTTGCCGCCGATCGTTCCGCCGTTCAGGACCAGCGTTCCGCCGTTTACATAGACCGCACCGCGTCCGCCGTTCTCTGAACCGGTCACCGTATAAGCTCCGGTAATGAGACCGGTCTTTTCTGTGGAGGAATCGTTGATCATAAGGTCGCCTTCCACGATGAACACGCCGCCGTCCTGGCTCGCTACAGCCTGGCTTACGTTCCGGTCGATCGTATGACCGTTCAAATCGAGGATGGTCCATACTCCGGACGGGATCGTGAAGACCGTATCGTTTTCGCTGGCTTTATAATCCTTTGTCAGTGTGATCTGACCGCCCGTGTTCAATGCTTCCTGCAGATTCTCCCATGCATGTGAAACAAGACCGACGGATACCGACACGTCAGAAGCCGGCATGATGAAACTGTACTGTGTCGCCGGACCGGTCGGCGGAAGCATTTCCGGGATCAGCGTCGCGGGATCGCCGTTTTCGTCCGTATAGGTGACGACCAGGGTGTTATCCGTCATTTCGGTATCATCATCGAGGTCTAACGTCAGCGTGACTGATTCCAGATACCTGGCAGTCGTCTTGTCGGGAATGACGTTTCCGTCGATACTTTCGTATCCCGTGACGGTATATCGCATTGCTTCACAAACAGCCGTGAACTCGATGTCTTCAAATGCTGTGATCGTGGTGCCAACTGAATAATCCGCACCACCTGCAGTCCATTTAGAAAATGCATATCCGACCGGCATTGTGAATTCCGGATAAGGCAATGGATACTGCATGCCGTAAGCGACTGCTACGTCTTCCATCGTATCTGCCGAAAAAGCTCCCCCATTGAATGAAACGATCATGGCGGGAACGATGGTCTCGCCTGCGATATTTTCCGCAGTTGCCCGCGTCGCCGTTCCTGCGATCGCCATCGGCTTTTCAAACGTGATTTCCGCATTGTTGTATGCAGGGGCAAAAATGCTGATGAAGGGATTAGGCCATTCTATATGCACCGTTGCTTTCTGTGTTTCATCTGTATCTCTGCCGCTTCCGATGCCGAGATCTTTCGTGCCATACGTTGCGGCCGCCACGATCTTGTCGCCCTGAATCGTGATATGACCGCCGCTTCCTGCGTATCCGCCGCCGATATCTGCCGCGTTCGGAGCGCCGTTTGCCGTCACGGTACCTTCATAGATCGCGATCGTTCCGCCCGCGCCGCGATTGCCTCCGCCGATGCCCGCGCCGTCTTCAAACTCTGCCGCATGATTGTGATACTGATTGTATTCACTCTTGGCGCCGGTGGCCGTCACAGTACCGCCGGTGATCGTGATCGTTCCGCCGTTTCCGCCGGTCACTTCTCCGCCGCCTCCGCCGATGCCCGCAGCTCTCATCTTTCCGGTCGCCGTTACTTCGCCGCCTCTGATCGTGATCGTTCCGCCGTTTCCGCCGTACGTGTCTCCGCCGCCGCCGATGCCGGCGCCGTGATTACCGCCTGTTGCGGTCACTTTGCCGCCACGGATCAGGATCGTTCCGCCGGATGCCGCGGCGCCGCCGATGCCCGCGCCGGATCTTCCGCCGGTCGCTGTCACGGTACCTCCGTTGATCGTGATCGTTCCGCCGCTGCCGCCGTAACCGCCGCCGATGCCCGCGCCGTCAGGACCTCCCTCTGCAATGACCGTTCCGTCGTTGATCGTGATCGTTCCGCCGGTACCGGTGCTGAATCCGCCGATGCCCGCGCCGCTGTTTCCGCCTGTCGCGTGGACGGTTCCGCCGTTGATCGTGATCACTGCGTCGATCGGAGCCGTGTTCACATAAGCCCAGCCGCCGATACCGGTGCCGAGCCGATACTGGTTTTCTCCGGTCGTACTGGTGCTGCCGCCCTTTGCGGTGACCGTTCCGCCGTTCACGGTAAGATGGAAGAGGCCGGTGCCAATATTACACTGAACACCGATACCGACGCCGCGGAACGTGGTGATCGCTCCGGTCACCGGATCGATCTTTCCGCCTTCCGCAAGGTTTTTGCCGGTCACGTCGCCGCCGTTGATCACGACGGTCGCGCCGTTTCCGCCGATGCCCGGAAGACCGTTTGCAGTACTCTCGGCAACGATCTTTCCTCCGTTGAAAGTGAGGTTGATCTCCCGATAAGAGTAAACGTCGGGACTATATCCGATGCCGGCCGCCGTCTCACTGACGGAATTCAGAACGCCCATGGCGCTTCCGGTCGATTGCGCATAAACGGTGAAACTGTCCATGACCTCAATGCCGGAAGCATTCAGTGTCGAAGCGTCCGCCAGGATCAGTTTCACGTCGCCGGTGGTGACGACGAGATCCTGCATCGTCACGTTTCCGAATGCTACGTACCAGCCGTCCGCACTCACGCCGCGAACAAGCGCTGTGTCATTCCATTCAACGATATCCGGCGTTACGACCACGTAATCCGTGATCGTCTCAGCGTTTCCGTTTTCATCGAGATAAGACACGGCCGGACGGTCAATGAGGTCCTGCTCCGAAACCGCCTCCGCACCGTTCTCATCCAGATAACACTTTCCGCAGACCGTGCATTCCCAGTATTCATACGTGCCCGGTGCTTCGCTCGCCGGTTCCGCCGGATGATGTTCGAACGTATGGTTTCCGCTCGCCGGAACGACGGTCGCCGTCTCTTCAATCGCGGTTTCTCCGTTTGCATCCGCATAAAGCAATCCGCAGGAACAGGACCAGTATTCAA
>JAEEIV010000059.1 GCA_016281555.1 Lachnospiraceae bacterium
AGGAGTCGTTTCAGAATGAATTTCTTCATGATCGTGTCCCGTTATGTGCGGCAGCCGGGACCCGGAAAGGTCCCGACTGCCGCATCCTGTGTACCGAGATATGCGCCTCTATTTGACGATGTCGATATACTTGTAGCCACTCTTGTCGAATGCCGCGTGGGGGAAGTTCTTAACGTAATTCTTCACGAAGATATAGTTGTTCTTCGTTACGAGCGGGAACGTGGAGTAGCTGTCCAGAAGGAGCTTTTCCGCGTCGCCGTACATCTTCATCCGCTTCGACGCGTCGAGTTCCTTCGCGGCGGACTTGAGAAGCCGGTCGACTTCCGGATCGCCGTACGTATCGCCGATGAGGCCGCAGTTCGAGACGTATCTCGACATCGCTTCCGCCGGATCGTCATAGTCGGAGATCCAGCCCATTGAAGCCATTTCGAAATCGGCGTCCTTGATGATCGCGGAATAGTAGATGCTCCAGTCCGTGACGTTCGTGTTGAGTGTGACACCAAGCTTGTCCTTGAACGTCTGGATGTAGAAGTCGGCGACCTTTCTTCCGAAGTCGCTCGGATCGCCGTAACGGAACGTAACCTTCAGCTGAGCCGGATCGTCACCGAGTCCCGCCTCTTTCATACCTTCGATCAGGAGCGCCTTCGGATCGCCGCCCTTCGAGAAGAACTCGGTTCTCTGGTCCTTCACGATATCGTGGTTGGGGTTGTTCTGTCTGTAGTTCAGGCCGCCGACCGACATGCAGTCCGGAACGACGCCGTAAGCGACTTTGTGAAGGCCGTCCCACAGCAGTTCGTTGTACTCTTCCGCGTCGATCGCCATGCAGAACGCCTTGCGGATCTTCTCGTTGGTAAAGGGGCCGGTCTTGCAGTTGAAGAAGACGTAGAGCAGATAGGTCGACAGATATTCATACTTCACGTTCGTGGACTGAGACGAGAAGCGGTTGACCCAATCGCGGGACGACGCGTTGATCATGTCCAGTTCGCCGCTTTCAAATGCGCTGGAGATCGTGTTCGTATCCGACAGGATGGAGAGCGTGACTTTGTCGAGCTTTACGGAATCCGCATCCCAGTAGGTCGGATTCTTGGCAAGGACGATCGAGTTGTTGTGCGTCCAGCTTTCCAGAATGAACGGGCCGTTCGAAACGTACTTGTCGACGTCCGTTCCGTACGCTTCGCCGTACTTTTCGACGAGATCCTTGCGCTGAGCGAAATAGAGCGTTCCCGAGAGCATGGACAGGAACGCGGGCATGGCCGAGTTCAGCGTGATCTCAAGCGTATGATCGTCGATTGCGCGAACACCGAGCTGGTCGACGGAGAGCTTGCCCGAGTTGACTTCCGCGAAGTTCTTGACCGGATCCAGATAGTAGGAGTAGGCGCTGCCGGTCTTCGGATCCGCCGAGCGCTGGAGCGAATAGACGTAGTCCTGGGCCGTTACGGGAACGCCGTCCTGCCAGACTGCCTTCTCATTCAGATGGAACGTCCAGACGGAGCCGTCCGCATTGCTTTCCCAGGACTTCGCGTCGCCGGGGCATACGACGTATTCGCCGTTGTGGTCTTCGTACCGGACAAGGCTTTCGACCGTGTTGTTGATGATGTTATCCGCAACGGCTTCGGTTCTGCGGCTCACGTCCAGAACCGTCGGTTCCTGCCCGATCGACGTCCGGAATTCCTTCAGTTCAGCCGGCGGGTTCGTGTCTCCGCCGGGCTTTTTTGTACATCCGGCAAAGAGGCCGAGCACCATGACCAAACACAGGATTAGTGCAATCGTTTTCTTCATTTGTGTAATCCTCCTTAGTCAATAACTATTAAAAATCCCTGTTGAAAATCTATTCTGAAGCATTGTCTCTTTCGGTCATTCAGAGAAATGCATTGAGATCAATACGCCGCGAGGACGTTTTCGTACTTTTTCAGGATCGTCCTGAGTTGATCGTGTGGGAGCGCATAAACGTGGTTCCGGTTCCGCCCCCACATATCCTCTCCGGCGACGAGCGCGTTCAGGATCGATTCTTCAACGGCTTCGGTCGCCGCCTTGAAGAACACGTCGATGTTCTCATCGGACAGATACGTGATATCCGACTTCGTGTACGTGAAAGCATCCTTGTTTCCTGTCGAGAAGGCCAGGAATATATCGCCCGAGCTGGAATGATATCCGCCTCCGCAAAGCGCGATGCCCATCGTTGCTCTCCGCGCGATCTTGGAGAGCTGCCAGGGAAGGAACGGCGCGTCCGTCGCGAAGATGACGATGATGGAGCCGGACCCCTCCTTCGGGGATCGATGCGCGATCTCGGCGTCGCATCCGACGATCTCCTTTCCGACGGGGATCCCCCGGATGAGGAGTTCTTCCTTTTTCCCGTGGTTTGCCTGAACGAGAACGCCGAGCGTGTACGTTTCGCCCATCGGCGTCGTCACGATCCGGGAAGCCGTACCGGTGCCGCCTTTAAAGCCGTGACAGACCATCCCGGTCCCGCCGCCGACGGCGCCTTCCCGTACGGGTCCTGAGGACGCGTTCCGGATGGCCTCCAGAACATGCTCCGGTTTGACTTTGAAGCCGTTGATGTTATTCAGGATGCCGTCGAACGTCTCGCCGACGGTCGGGTAGAAAAAGCCGAGTCCCGGCACTTCGCTTCCTTCGTTATAGGCGGGGAAGAAGCAGTCGTTGTCGATCATCCACTTCGAGACGGTATCGCGAACGATGCCGACGCTGTGCGTGTTTGTGATCATAACGGGGCCGTGAAGGAAGCCCGAATCATCGATCCAGTGCGTACCGGTCAGCTCACCGTTTCCATTGAGATCCGCCCGTCCGGCAAAAACGGCACTGCGTTTCTTTCCGCGGGGAAAGATACACGTGACGCCGGTCCGTGCAAAATCGCTGTCATACGCGGTATCCTCCGTTGATTCACCGTGAATGATCGTCGAAAAACCGACTTCAACACCCGGAACATCGGTAATGGCGTTATTTGCTCCGCAGATTCCATCCCAGGGAATTCCGAAATCTCTCGCTCGCATAAGACACTCCTGTAATGAATATTTTTATTTGCTTTTAACAAACTACAAATCTTTATATTCATAATAGCGTTTCCGCTTCCCTTTTTCAAGTACTAAATTGCTTTTTCGGAAAATTGTGATAGAATATTTTTATTCAAAAATGATTTGTAATTCTTCAAGGAGTGCGTCATGGGCGAATCCATCCAAATCATTCCCCGTATCAAAGAGATCCACGATTCTTTATCGACCGGTTGCAAAAAAGTTGCGGCTTTTGTTCTGGACCATTACGATTCCATTCCTCTGTTGTCATGCGAGGAACTGGCTCAACGGATCGGCGTAAGCGATACGATGGTCATCCGCTTTACGAAGGAACTCGGCTTCCACGGGTATCTGGAATTCAAAAAAAGCATTATCAACAGTTCGCGCGACCGCGTGATCTACGAAGGATTGCAGCATATGAATCCGGGAAAGACCGATCGTTTTGCAAATGACTATATGCAGTCGATCGTTTCGGATGTGGAGTTTTTCGTCAACTCTCTGAATTATTCCCTTATCGATACGATCGCGAAGCAGATCGTTTCCGCCGATCATATCTATATCGGCGGATTGGGGACCGACACTTCCGTAGCGGTCTTCTTTCACAACTACATCATGAAAATGGGTTTCCGTACGACACTGATCACGAAGGAAGGTCATGCCCTTCGGGATGCTCTGCTGTATATCTCTCCTTCAGACGTACTGTTTATGAGCAGTTATCCCGCCACATGGTCTGAAGAAAAAGAGATGGCTCGAATTGCAAAAAAAAGAGGGGCAACATTAATTACGGTCACAGACTCCGAGAGCACTGCGATGCTTCTTCGGAGCGATTACAACATTTCTCTGAATCCTTCCGTTCGGACATTTTTCAATTCGTATGTCCTTCAAATGGCCCTCTGCAATCTTCTTCTCATCAAAATCTACGAACAGCAGCCGGAAAAAATCGACGTTTCGATCAAGAAATATGTCGAAGACAGCACGTTTGTCG
>JAEEIV010000060.1 GCA_016281555.1 Lachnospiraceae bacterium
CGTCGGAAGCGTTCGCGTTCTGCTCGTACGAACCGAACACGACGACGTCGCCGGCCTTGGCATCTTTCAACGAAACGACGGTGTAAGGCAACGGTTCGTCCGCCTTCGCGGATTCTTCAAAAGGTTCCGTTTCGGAAGGGGCCGCTTCAGAAGGGACCGTCGCTTCGGTCGAAATGTTCCACGCGTTCTCCGCATTTTCTCCGTTTCCGCACGCTGAAAGCGAAAACACAAGAACAGCGGCAAGAACGAAGGATAAAAGTTTCACTGCATGATTCACGTTCGGTCTCCTTTCCTGTCGGCTATTTCGTAAAATCATATTCCTCGACGACCGCCGTCCCGGCGCCGGTCGTAAGATACAAGACGTAATGGTAGTCACCGGGTGCCAGATCGTGTATTTTAGCGACGTAGCGGAACGAAACGAGGTCCATTTCCACAATGTGACCGCCCTTGTTCGGGTAGTAGACGTAGTCAATGGCCTGTTCATTGTCCGCCTTTTTCGTGATCACGGTCCGGACCGAATCGATCCGGTAATTGGTCTTCAAACGTCCGTAAAACACGCCGTCGTAGGTGCCTGCAAGAGGGTCGTCGATCGAGTAGATCCACTCACCCGCCTTTCCTTCGGCAAATTCCGGGATCGTGATCGGAATGTAATTACCGTTGAACAGATTTGTGAAGGAATAGGCCTTCCGGTAATTGCAGGTCGTGTGCCGCTCGGCCTGTTTGGAAACGTTCCCCTGGTCGTGACAGAGCAGATAACTCGCGTCCGGATCGATCGTGCCGTCTGCCCGCCGGATAACGGTCGGCGCTTCCGCCGCCATACGGATGTGACCGGGCGCGTACAGGATCGCGTCGCCTCCACGGAGACAGGCATAGGCCTCCGACATCACTTCGATCCCGTTCGCCGCGCAGGTGTCCTTGGTCGCCTCGTGATTCACGAGTTCGTATTCTCCGACCTGCACGGTCCCGTTCTGAACGATCATGTCCTTCGTCAATTGATAGGTGATCGACGGCGACACGCGCGCCCAGGCCCAGTAGATCGCGTCCGCGCAGTCATTGCCGAGATAGGCCTCCCAACCGATACGCGGGACCGATTGCTTCACTTTGTCGCCTTCCAGGTACTCGCAAAAGCGTTCAAGCGAGCCGCATCTGTGCGTGTAGGGCAGGCCGAAGTACCATTCGCGCGCCTCGTAATGCTGCACGTGATGCGAACTGCAGTTGTCGGAATAATCCATGTCGTTCTGCGGCTGCCACGGGATCGTGATCTCGCGGATCATGTAGTCAAGCACCGTTTCGCGAAGCTTCCGCTCCTCCTCCGATAACGTCGTCTCGTCGAGATTCGAAAGGTCGCGCCGATAGGCGTGCCGGATGAGGTGATCCGCGTCGTTTCCGGTGAAGGGCCGGTCGACCGCTTCGCCGTTGATCAGGATTTTCGCGAATTTCGCGGAACTGTAAACGGTGTCGACGAGGGGCGTTACCGGAGGGTCCTCTCCTTCCCATGCGAAGGAGAGTTCTCCGACCACTTCACCGACCGCTTCCGGCGTTCCGTCGACGTCAATGCGGATGTGCCCGCCGTAGATCACTTTCGTCCCCGTCGACAATGCGCCCGCAAGACCGCCGGTGAGAAGGCCCTCTCCGCTGCCCGTCAGCGTTAAACCCGCCTCGGACTCCACGTTTGCAAGCGCCAGGGCAAGGCCCGCAACCGTGCCGACAAGATTCGCATTGTCTGGTTCGGACAGTTCCAGCGATACGGACCCGGAAACGAAGCAATCGGCTGCACCGTTTAAGGATCCGACCAGCAAGCCGACGGTTGCGCCGGCCGCCTTTCCGGTAACGGAACAGGATTTGATCTGAACGTTCCGGATCCTGACTGAAGAAAGGTCCGGCTGCGCAGAATCCGGCGACGGATAGGGCTCCGCTCCGGCCAGGATCCCCGCATTGCCGGAAAAACCGTCCGGCAGTTCGAGCGTCACGTTTTCAAAGTTCAGGTTTTCGACCGTTCCGAGCAACATGGTAAAGAACCCCATACACTCTCCGGCCTTTTTCGTGCTGATCTTCACATTCTTGATCGTATGATTGTAAACGCCGCCGAACACGCCGTCCAGCGTTCCGCTGAACAATTCCACCGGCTCAAACTCCGCCCCTTGAAAGTCGATCTCATCCGCCACGTGGAAGGAATCGTTCGGATACTTCCGGAGCAATTCAAAATCTTCCGGTCCCCACAGCATGATGCGCCCGTATTTGTCGCGGGCCGGAGACGCGGTCGCGGGATCGATCTCGCTTTCTTTTGTTTCGCTCCCGGTTGCTTCGGTTTCGTCCGGGGCGGAGGAGTCATTGCCGGGCGCGGGCTTTTTGGCACAGCCGAAGAAGAAAGCCATCAAAAAAGCACAGAAAAACAGGATGATCCTTGCAATGAGCCGGCATCGTTTCATTTTCTGCACCCGTCCTTTCTTATATATGCTTAGAATATTATTATAATTTACCGGCGCACAAAAGTCAAACGCCGAAAGGCATTGACGGTGCCGCCGTGACTCGTTATAATATAGGGGTTCATTGACGGAGGAAAGGGAAATGAAAGACAGTACAAAAGGGCTTCTGATGGTCATCATTTCCGGCATCGTGTTTGGCGCTATGCCGGGCGCGGTCACGCTTTGCTACGGGCAGGGCGCGGTCCCGGAACTGATGGTGTTTTTCCGGTACGCCATGCTGACGCTCGTGCTCATCCCGTTCATCGTCAAAGAAAAAAGCACCTGGAAGATCTACAAGGCGCATTTCTTTGAGTTTCTGTTATTGTCGCTCGTCGGCGTCGTGACGCCGCTTCTGCTCTATACGGCCTACCATCATATGGCGACCGGGCTCGTGACCACGGTGCACTTCCTTTATCCCGCGATCGTGGTGCTGCTTTCCGTAGTGTTTTTGAAAGAAAAAATGTCCGTACTCCGGATCGTCGCGCTCGTATTGTCGCTCGCGGGCATCGTCGTCATGGCGGACTTTTCCGGAGAGATCAGCCTCGTCGGCATCCTCGTGACCCTCGCGTCCGCAGTGACCTGGGCGCTTTACATCGTCCTTCTTCATCGGGTAAAGGTGCCCGGCATCTCATCCATTCAGATCCTGTTCTTCGTTTCGATCAACAGCCTCGTTCTGATGGGGATCTACGGTTTCGCGACCGGCGCGTTCCTGTCCGCGATCCCGGGCGTCACATGGCTTGGCTGGATCCTCATGCCGGTCGTTTCGCTCGTCATTGCCGTGTTCGGCTCGGCCTTCTTCGCCTTCGGCGTCCGAAAGACCGACGCGCAGCTGTCCGCGATCGCGAGCACCCTGGAGCCCATCGTTTCGATCCTCGTCGGCATCATCTTCCTCAAGGAAGGCTTCACCGCACGGACGATCATCGGGTGCGTATTGGTGCTCGCTGCAGTAGTCCTGCTGGCATTGCCGGAAAAGAAGGCGTCCTAATTCTCAGTCTTTGTACATCTTCTCCCCGTCGAACGCGAAAACGCCGGCGGCGCTGCCCCAGCCTTTGCCGGAAAGAAGCCGTGCTTTATAGGCACGCTGCAATGCCGTTTCCTCCGGCAGGTCTTCCGCTGCCGCCCGGTATTTGTTTCCGAACACGCGCCAGGCCGTGCCGCCGCCCTCTTTCGATTCCTTCACGGATACGATCCGGAACGCCCTCTGGAAGCGGACGATCCGGCTGTTTTCGCCGAGCATTGCCGGAAGTTCGGGGTCTAAAAGCCACGAACTGCAATGAAACACCAGCTTTTTCCCGTCTTTTCCGCCGAAAAAGGCGTATGCCTTCCGGTAGGCGTCCAGGCAGGTTTCTTCGGTAAACGGCTCGCCGGACGACGGAATGTGCACGCCGATCACGCGGTCCCCCGCCTTCACGGCCACGCCGCCGACCGTGACGTCGGGGCCGTCATACACCTTGTCCTCGAACTCCAGCCGGCCGAGACAAACCACGCTTAAATCAAACAGTTTCTGATACCACCAGGCCACGAAGCAGCCCGGCCGGCCGAAGACCGCCCGGCATTCATCGACCTTCCATTTGAGGTCCATGGCAGTCCGGACGAAGATCTCCTCAGAAATCCCCTTTTCCCGGTAGCGCTCGTGCATCCCTTCGTAAAGGAACAGGATGACCGTCCCGAGAAAGAGGTACTCGTCCCAGCCTTTCCGGGCGGCCAATGCCTTCAGGTCTGCGAGAAAGTCGATCGGAGCGCGCTTTCCTTCCGCGTACGCCTGAAGGATCGCCCAGAATTCCGGCTCCGGCTCCGTTTTCGCGGCCATCTCCCGGAAGGCGGCCTGATCCGCCGCCGAAAGGCCGATCATTGCCGCATATTTTTCAACGATTTCCGTCATCATAAGTGTTCAGATCTTAAGGATCGTCGCCGTGAGGATCTTCGCGCGGCGTGAAAGGGAGCCGATCTCCGCCTCTTCCTGCAAAGTATGCGCCCCGCTGCCGACCGTGCCTGCAGAACAGATCGTCGGGATGCCGAGGAGCACCGGGAACGCCGCGTCGGAGCCGCCGCCGGTCACCTGCCAGGAGAACTCCTCAAGGCCCGTCTCACGGGCGGTTTCCGCATAAAGGTCAAAGAGTTTGTGATTGCCCTCGGTCTCCTCCATGGGATCCAGAACGTGCAGAATGCGCCACTCGGCCGAGCAGCCCGGCACCTTACATTCCTTCGTCACTCGGTCTACGTTCGCCTTCGCTTCTTCCAGCTGCGCCGGATTCAAATACCGGATATCGACCTCCATATGGCAATGATCCGGCACGATATTGACGACCGTGCCGCCTTCGATCCGGCCGACGTTAAACGTCATGCCGCCCTCTTTCGAGCAGGCTTCCAATGCAAGGATCTTATACGCAGCCTCACGGACGGCGCTCGCACTCTGGAAATACCGGAGTCCCGCGTGCCCGGCAATGCCCGTAACGTCGATCGCGACCCGGAGCACGCCCTTTCTTCCGACGGTGATCTTCCCGGTCACGCCGCTCTCGCAGTTGATCGCGGCGACGGAGCCCTTCGTCCGCCTAAGATGAAAGTCTTTCCGGTTTTCCCCGAGGTGTTCGCCGCTTTCCTCGTCCGGATCCAGCACGAGCCGGATCTCACGATGCGGAAGTCCCGACCGCTGCAGCACGTCACAGATGAACAGAGCCAATGCGATGCCGCCCTTCATATCGTGCACGCCCGGGCCGAAGAACTTGCCGTCCCGTTCCGTGACGGCGGGCGTGCCGAAAGTGCCGGTCGGATGAACCGTGTCAAAGTGCCCGAGGAGCGACACCGGACCGGCTTCCGAAGTAAACTCTCCGCAGACCGGCTGACCGTCTTCCGACCGTTTTTCAGGAAGCGTCAGAAACAGCGGATCGCCCGCGCCCGGGAAGTGCTCCCGCTCAACGGTAAGGCCGATCGCCTCCGCGCGTTCGACGATTAAGTCCGCGACCCGGTTCAGATTTTCGATCTCGTCGGACCGCCCCTCCCTAAGGCAAAGCTCCTTCCAAAGCTGAACGTATTCCGGCGCCAGCCGGTCGATCTCCTGAAACAATGCCTCTCTCGTTTTCGTATCCATCATTGCCCTTCTCCTTCCGGGTCCCGCATCGCGGCCCGTTTTTTCGAACTCATTTTTTCTTTCCGATGTACTCCATATAGATTGGATAATCCCTGATCGTTGACGGGGCGTAGGAGCTTAAGCTCGCCGCTGTGATCTCTTCCCACGTCAGCTCCGGGTCGTCCAGCAGCACGTAAAAACTATAACTGTCATACTGCGTCTTCGCGTATTCTGTGGGTGGATCTCCGGCAAAATGTTTGAGATGCTTGTACACCGTGCCCGTTCCCGTATACTCTTTCGCGCAATCCCGCTGTTTCATGGTATACTCCACGCCGTCGTACTCCAGAAGGGTAATGCTAAGTTTCGGGTATTCGTCTTTTACCTGCTCATAATACTCTTCCGACGTTTTTTCCTTCTCTATCGTCATGTAATGTGCCATCAGCACCGATGCCGGCTTTCCATGAGTCGAAGCTTCATAAAACGCCTCCCAGAGCGCTTTTCCCGAAACGCAGCCGTCTTTGTCCATCAGTACCACATCCGACGTCTTCGCCCATTCGAGTCCCTCTTCCACTGTAAACAGTTTTTGAAAGAGTTCTCTGTTTTTCTTGCTGTCCGCGCTTTCTCTTCTTCCGGAGCAGGAAACAAGCACAGCCAATGCCGCAAGACTTATCACAATGATTGCTTTTTTCATATCTTTTTTCCTTTCTGGCTCCTCGCCGTCATTCACGTCCTCAATTTGCTCACGATTCTTTTTAGTTCGCTTCCCGGTGTCACGAGCGTTCCGGCAATGATGTCCTCCTCTCGGATCGTCGCCATCAGAATCTCTCGTTCTGCCGCTCTCATTTCCTCCACGGAATTCTTATAATACCCGCGGTCGCGGTCGTAGACGACATAGATCATACCGTCCGGCCCTTCCATCACGTCCGGGTAGGAAACCTTCGCCCGTTCATCCAGAAGGAGCTGATACGGCCAGGTTTCACCATCGTCCTCGGAGAGCAGGGCGGTCAGGTGATCCCGCTTCGTAAAGCCCACGTGGTTCACGAGAAGAAGCCTTCCAGAACGGAGTCTTCCGATGAAAAAGCGGGAATTCGGTCCGCCGAGCATTGAATCCCGACCGTTCACAAACGTTTTTCCGCCGTCAAAGGAATCCGCCATGCCGATGCCGTAGTCGGTCCGGATGTACATCCGAAGCGATCCGTCCTTCCGCTCCACGATCATGTGCTCGTCGAACGACCGACGGGGCAGATCCGCTCCGCCGAGTTTCGAAAACGTCCGTCCCCCGTCACGGCTCTCATAAACGAACGCGCCGTCTTCCTTTTCTTCACGGTACTCGTAATCCTTCGGTTTGACCGTCTTCGCCCAGACCGCGATCGGGAAAAGATACCGCCCGTCCTTCGTGACGACCGGCTTATTCATCATGACGTCCTCGCCGATCTTTATAGGTTCAGAAAAGCGAAGGCCTAGCTCCGATCCCGCCGGGAAGTCTTCTCCGTCCGGGATCTCCCCGTCCGGGTCCGACGCCACCGCCGCGAATACGCCGTTTTCCGGGGATTCCGCCCAGGTGAACCAGAGTTTCCCCTCGGGATCGATCCAGAGATTCGGGTCGAAGCAGCGCTTTCCTTCCGTCTTCGCGACTGCGACCGGTTCCGAAAAATGAACGCCGTCATCGCTCATGACCAGCAGGCAATAATTGCCGATCTCCTCCTTCATTCCGCCGGAATAAAAGGTCACAAAGATCCGCCCGTGCTTCGTCACCGCCACGCTCGGGATCCCCTGCCAAAGGCGGTGAAAAGAATCATACTCTTTTAAAGCCTCTTTATCTCTGATCAGCATGCTGTTTCTGATACAATTCCTTTAACATTTCAACGAGTTGGTCCCGCATCGCCTCCGCCGCGCCCCTCGCGAACCTGGTGGTGCAGGCCTCGTAGCAGCCGTAATCATAAGCCTCCGCATACGGAAGATAGCCTTCGACGCCGTCGGTATAGCCTTGCGTGAAAGTCATTTTAAACGGCGAAGCCGCGCGAATTTCCTCGCCTGTCCGGTCGAACATCTCGTCCGGGCAGGTGGTCCATCCGACCTCTCCGATCGCATACGTATTGATGAACACGGTGCGCGTCGGTTCAAAGTCCTGAGAGCGGACGATAGCATTGGCATGATAAATGCTGGTGATGCCGTAAGGCTCGCCGGCTTCCCGGGCGATCTTATTGCTCATGTCGGACTCGCGCCACGCCTTCTGGACCTCCTTCGCGTGCTCGAGCATCTCCGGCGTCGCCTTATTGGACGCGAAGGTGAATTCCCTGCGGATCGAACGGATCCGGACGTCCTCCGCCTCCGTCAATGAATCATAGATCGCCGTCGCATAATCGGCGAGGAAGTTCCCGTATTCGGCATAGTCCAGCGTCCGGTTCTCTTCCGGGATCCGGCTCTTCGGATTCAGGTTTCCGGCACAGCCCTGGAAGAAGGCAAACAGGCAATCCTTCCGCTCCTCCATCGCGTCCCGGAACGCGCCGGCCCAGTCCGCCGCGATGAGCGTCGTCTTCGAGGAACTCGAAATGTGATTGTGCGCCTGCCAGTTGACAAGAACGACGTCCTTCGCCTTCCGGCCGTCCTCCCCGGTCCTCTCGAAACGGATCAGCCGCATCGAGGGATCTGCCTCTTTCCGGTGCTCGAGGGGATGCGTCTTGTCCCAATGACCGAAATTGTCGCCGATCGACTGCCACGGCGTCGTCGTTTTATCGACGTAATGCCGGACGAAATTGAGCCCTTCCGTCTTCGTCTCGCCGTAAAACATCTTCGCCGGTTTCCGGTCGGCCAATGCTTCGGCCATGACAAGCTTCGCCTTTTCAAACAAGGTCGATAGATACCCCTGCAGGACGTCCTCCCAGCCCGGAAGCCACCAGTTCGTCGTGACCGACGCGTGGGTGTGCGTGCCGGAAAGATGGACAAATTCCGGTCCGAGCCCGTACGTTTCCTTCGCGTGATCCTTCAGCATCGTCGTAAAATGCTGATTGGCCTGCGAAATGTCGTAGGACATGAGGAGCATGGTCTGTCCCGCAGGGTCCGTGAGTGCGACCGCGGTGAAGAAGATCGGATTCAGCACCCCGGTTGAGATGCGCTTCAGTTCATTGCCGTAACTCGCGAGCGGCACCGGATAGTCCGGCGTAATATCGGTTCGGGCGTACCCGCAGAGAAAAGGCGCTTCCATTTTGACCGGTTCCATGCTTCACGCCTCCGTCACCCGGATCGACGCCATGACCTGTTCCTCGTACGGGCGGTCGGAACGGTCGCGGCGGACGGAAACGATCCGGTCCGCTTCCTCGATGCCTTCCGTGACTTTGCCGAAGGCCGCGTACTGGCCATCTAAGTGCGGCGCGTCGTCGACCATGATGAAGAACTGGCTGCCCGCCGAGTCGGGATCCCAGGCCCGCGCCATCGAAAGCACGCCTCTCGTATGCTTCAGGTCGTTCTTCACGCCGTTCATCGCGAATTCGCCCTTGATCGTGTAGCCCGGGCCGCCCATGCCGGTGCCTTCCGGGTCGCCGCCCTGGATCATGAATCCCGGGATGACGCGGTGGAAAATCAGGCCGTCGTAGAAGCCCGAATTGGCCAGTTTTTCGAAGTTTTCCACGGAGACGGGCGCGATATCGTCGTACAGTTCTCCGCTCATTTTACCGCCGTTTTTCAACGTGATTTCAAATCGTTTCATGCTGTTCTCCTTCACAATGTTCTATACAAAAACTTTTGCTTTTCAGTTCTCTTCCCGGAACTCTACGATCGCGTACGCCGTCTTTTCCGGCAAGGTCACGACCCAGAGTCCGTCTCTTTCTTCGACCGCCGCGCCTTCACTAAACGGCGTGTACACGACCGGTTTCTTTCCGCCCCGGAACGTGATTTCCCGGCCGATGCCGACAGGATCCGCCTTCGTGATGTAATTCACGCGGCTCCGGTGGTAGCGCATTTCGTCCAACTTATGGTCAATGTCGGTGTCGTATTCCGCTGCGAGGAAGTGGAACCGGATCGCGCCCTCTTTCTCGAAGACGGAAATGAGATATCCCTCCTGGCTCACGATTTCCACCGCCTTTTTCTTCCCGTATTTCCGGCAATACGCGATCACGTCCTTAGTGATCTTCCCGCCGGAAACGCGGAGCGGATTGTAGAAGAGCCCGGGCTCGATCTCGGTGAAGCGGTTCTCGTCATCGCTGTCCTCGAACGGCTCACCCGTGACCCACTCCGGCTGCTTCGCCCAGACGCCGTCGCGGACGCCCGAGAAGAAATCCGCCGGCGCTTTGTTCACCGCATTCGGAAGCCGCCAATGACTCTCCGCCCCGGGATAGGCCGACGGCCCGGTCATGACGACTTTTCCGCCGGAAGCAAGATACTTCCTAAGGGCCGCGATCTCCTCTTCGGTCATCGACCACGGACTCACGAGCACGATGAGCGGATAATTTGTAGCCTCCTCCGGGAATTCAAAGAGCACGTGGCAGGACACGCCCGCCGTGAACAGGTCCTTCGAGACCGCGGAGAAATCCTTGAAATAGCCGAGCGTTTTATTGCCGAACAGCGTGTGATTCCGCGTTTCGTACGAGAAATACAGGCCGGCTTCGGCGACGCGCTCGCCCCGGAACAGATCCTCGTGCTCCTTCTCGAACGTGAACGCGTCCTTCACGAGCGGCGCTTCGTCCGGCAAGGTGTTCAGGATGTGGTCCGGCAGACCGAGCCGCTGCTTTAAGGTCCCGATCCACGGGTCCGCGCCGATCATCTTAGAGACCGCCCAGAGCACGTTCATGGACGGTTTCGAGAAGCCGTAGCCCGTCGCGAACGTCCGCGTGCCGTGTTCTCTGGCGACCGCCTCGTGATGGAGGCCGTTGAAGACGTGCTGTTCGACCTTCCGGTTCACGGTCACGGGATCCTTTAAGTACGGCGGGGTATTGCCGCTGATCTCCAGATTCGTGTGGTTCGCCCCGCGCGCAAACTGCCTCGCGTCGCTCGCCTGGGAGTCGCAGGTCCCCTGCGTCGAATAGCCGCCGCAGTGCCAGATGTCAAACCCTTCCGGCAATGCCGCTTTCAGCGCGGCCATGAACTCGCCGCAGGCGTCGAATCGAAGGTCGATCCATGCCCGCCACGCCGGATTGTCGAAATTTCCCCAGAAACTCTGATCGGTCGCCGGCGGCAGGTCGATCCCGGTCCGCCGTTTCAGCTCCGCCCTGCACGCCGGGCAGGCACAGCCGTTGTAATGCATGTACTGCACCGCGTCGTCCGCCATCAGGCCGTCGATGCCGGTGTCATTGACCAGCTTTTTCGCATATTCCAGATAGGATTCAATGAACTCCGGATTCCTGTAACAGAAGCCCTCGCCCGCGTACTGCGGGTAGTATAGCGGCTTCCCGGTCTTCACGTCGATCATCCGCCAGTCATTGAGCTTCCGGCCGTTCCAGGTCCAACTTTCCGCCGCCTCGTACGAGGGCGAAAACGGCAGGTGCGGGCCGGAATGCAGCATCACGTGCCGCATTTCCTCGCGGTTGTGGTACCGGTGCACGAGGTTGATCGAATGATGGTCGACGAATTCCATGCCGTACTTGTGACATTCCTCCGCCACCCGGGCGAGATAATCGTGCAGCAGTTCGAAATACGGCAGGTAATCCCAGCGGAAATGCGTCCCGAAGTCAATGACCGTCGTGACGTTCGCCTCCGCGAGGTCGGCCGCGTGCCGCTTGATCCGCTCTTCATTGTCGTAGTTCGGCCAATTCAGATCGTCCCAGCGGATCCACCACATCGTGCAGCGTCTGTTTTTCGGGTCCATGCTCCCTCCTTGTCCTGTCTCTGTCCTGCGTTCTCAGGACTCTCTCCGGATCTCCCGGATCATCATATATTCGTTCCGGAACGTTCCGTCCTTTAAGCGGATCGCGTTCAGCTTCACGCCCGTGATCCGGAAGCCCATCTTTTCGTAAAGCGCCCTCGCGCGGCTGTTTCCTTCGATGAAATCAAGTTCCAGCTGCAGGATCCTTTCGTTTCCTTCTGCAATGCGGATCAGTTCCTCCATGAGCCGCGTTCCGAGGCCCTGGCCCCAGCATTCCTTCAGGATCGAGATCGCAATGGTCGCCCGGTGTCCCGTCTTGATCTTTGCTTCCCACGAAACCTGGCAGCAGGCCACGATCTTTCCGTCGATCAGGGCGATCGGCATGGCTTCTCCCGCCCCGCCGTTTTCCCGCTCGATGAAAGCCGTCTCGTTTTCCGCGGTATATTGCTCCGTTTCTTCCGGGTACCGGATCAGAAACTCCGTCTCGCCGGTCACGGTGAGAAGGAACTCCAAAAGCGCCGCCCCTTCTTCCGGTTTCGCGCTCCGGATCACGGCGGTCCTGCCGTCTTTTAAGGTGAATGTGGATTCCTGAATGATCATGACGACCTACTCCTCCTATATGGAATATCTTACCACAGCGGCCCGGAAAATTCAATCATTGCCGGGCATCCAATGGGACAGAGATTCGCGGAACTTTTTTCGTTTTTCCCCTTTTTCCTTCCGTTTTCATTGACATTGCCCCTACCATAAACTACAATGTTTTCAGTATGATTTTTTCTATTTTTCAGGAGGATCGCGATGGCTTACGACATTCTGTTTTTTGAGGCGCTCGGCGAGGAAAACGGACATCTGAAAGACGAGCTGGAAAAGGCGAAAGCCGCCGGGACGCTGCCGAAGGATCTCACGTACATGATCACGACGGACACCCTGCAGGATTACCTGGAGGCGCATCCCGAGACCGTGCTTCCCGACATCATTTCCACGAAGACGCACTCGGTCTATCCGGAAGAGTGGATGGCAAACGGCGCGAAAAAGTCCGTCATTTCCCGTTCGGCAGGGTACGACCACATCGAAGCCTTCGCCGGCCGGATCAATGCCACCTCTCTCCGCCGCTACTGCGTCAATGCGGTCGCGGAGACGGCCGTGAAATTCGTCTTCGCCGCCTGCGGGAATTACAATGAATACCAGGCGAACATGGCGACGTTCGAACGGAACCGCTGCGCTTCCTTCAAGGAACTGACCGGGCTCAAGGCGACCGTATTCGGCGTCGGCAAGATCGGCAGCCGGATATACGAACTCCTCGACGGAATCGGCATGGACACCTACGGCGTGGACGTCCGGAAGGACGAGCTTTCGAAAGAATACGGCGGAAAAGTGCGCTTCATCGAAAAGGAAGAGGCCTACGACTCCGACGTCATCGTCTGCGGTATGAACTACACGAAGGATCCGGCTTCCCGCTTCTATAACGAGGGCTATTTCTCCGACGAGTTCTTCGGAAAATGCAAGCCCGGCCTCGCATTCGTCAACGTGACGCGCGGCGAGATCACAGACGAAGCCGCGATGCTGAAGCATTACAAAGAGGGCCGGATCTTCGGCATCGGTCTCGACGCCTTCGCGAAGGAAGAAGGCATCACGAACGTGCTCCGCGGCCGGAAGGAAGCGGAAACCGCGCTCGAAAAGGCGCAGCTCGAACTCATTCGCCTCTCGCTCACCCGCGAGGGCAATATCTATACGCAGCCGCACCAGGCCTTCAATTCCGACGTTGCAGCGCTTGACAAGGCCGTGGAGACCGTGAAACACCTCGAGGCCTATTACCGGAACGGCGGGAAGAAATTCGATTCCCAACTGCCGTATTACGACTGAAATACGGGTGAAATCAGGAAAACTGCTATTTCACCCGTATTTAGCAAGAATTCTCTCTGCTGACTATCTTAAGAGGACGAAAAAGGGGCCGGCGCAGTGCGCCGGCCCCTTCTCGTATCACTTTTTCGTGAACGGATTATACTTTTTTAGTTCTGTGCCGGAGTGAGCGACGCGACCTCCGAGAATGCCACGCCGATCTCGCCGCCCACCTCGTAGACCACATAAGCCCTCGCGTAGACCGTATCCGGCACGTTCTTCAGCGTCAGGCCCGTCACGTCGTTCAGACCCTTGCCGGTGGACTTGTAGTCATAGCAGTTTGCACTGTTCAGCGTCAGCGCGGTTTCCGCATCGACGCCCGCCATCTTGGCTTCATTCGCGAACAGAATTCCCTGCTCCTTCAAGGTGTAGCTTTCCGGGACGCTTCTTAACGCTTCAAAGTAAAGCATCTGATTGTCGACGGTCTTCGTGACGAACGTCACCGTCACCTTTTCCGTCGCGGCCGCCGTTCCGTAAACCGCCTGAACCGTCGTATTGGTGTTGAACCGGAACGTCGTCGTGGTGCCGTAAGAAACGATCTCGCCGTTCAGCAGATAATACTGGAACACATAGCCGTTGATGTCCGGGGCCGTGACGGAGGTCAGCTCCGTGACGGGCTTCGGGTCTTTGGTCTCTTCCGCAGCCAGCGCCGTACCGGTTTCGTCGACGTATTGCACCGTCACTTCATACACATCTGAATCATCCGTGTAGGTCGGCTTGACTTCGATGATGTCTGCCGCAGATGCCTGGATCGCAGCGAAATCCTTGTTCCAGGCGCCGTCGGTCTTTCCGCGCACCGTGGGGACTGCAGGCAGATCCGCATCGCTCGTAAGCGAGCTCTTTGCAACCGAACGGTACACCTGATTGGAGATCGTATAGAAGATAACCGAAGCCGTTTCCGCTTTCACCGCTGCCTTCAGCGTCGTATTCCGGATGATGTTGAACGTGTAAACCGTTTCGCGGGAAATCAACTTGTCGGACTCATTGTACCAGCCGTTGAAATCGCTTTCCTCACCCGAATACGTCAATGTGATCGCCGTCCCGGACGGATAAGGCGAAGTCGCCGCGCCGGAATCGACCGTATATGCCGCAAACGCCGCTCCGGCCAGGTCCGTCACATTGAGCGTGTACTCGCCGGAAGACTTGTACCGGTACACCGCCACGTAATCGCCGCTTGCCGTGACCGCAAGCGGATTGTCCGTGCTTTCCGTGCCGTCCGGAAGTTCCCACTTCACGAACTCATACGCCGCTGACTCGCCTGCGGTGAGCACAGGATTCGAAGACGCCCGGACTCTGCCGCCGCCGGAGATCGCGGCCACGTTCGCCACGTCTCCCGGACGTGCGATCGAGGTGGCAATGATCACGTATCCCGGTGCCACTTCGTAGCCGTAAACGGTCGTGTCGGTGGTGTCCGGATTCGAGTAGGTGCCGGGGATGACGATGTCACCGTCTCCGAGCGTTCCGTGCGCGGCAAACCCTGTCGCCGCTTCCGGATCGTTCTGATAGAATCCGCCGGTGAACGTCGCAGAGCCGTTATTCAGCTTGACCGTTCCTGAAACGTATCCGCCCGAGATCTCGGCGATCGAATTGCTGTTGCTGAGCGTGAAGCCGCCCACGCGGCCGGCCGTCACATACAGCTTTCCGGAATAAACACCGACGCCGCTCGGTATGGAACCGCCGCTGACGTGCAGCTCACTTTTGCCGCCGACCGTCTGGATATAATCCACCGTTCCGCCGGTCAGATAGATCCGGGCGCTGTCAGCATTCGTGGCAGTATTATTGCCCGTTGCGGACTGCCGGGGATTATTGACAACGGTCGTTCCCTGAATGTTCAGGATCCCCTTCGTGGAAATGTTCGTGCCGTTTCCGTTGATGGAAGCAGTACCGGTCTTCAGCAACGCTCCGGAATTCACCGCGGAATCCTTGATGGTCAGTTCGCCGTCCGTATCCACGAAAATGTTTCCGCCGAATGCCCTTGTGGTCGTGCCGGTGATCGTGACCGATCCCTGTGTCACCGTACAGTTTTCAATGAGCGCCGTCGCCCGTCCGACGTAGATGTTTCCGCCGCACGCAAACGTATAGTCGCTGTGTCCGGACGCATCCACCGATCCTCCGGTGATCGTCGCATTCTTGATCGTGTAGGTGTTCGGACTCTTCACTCTCGTCGACAGGAAAATGCTGCCGCCGTGGATCTGCGTCGTCGTTGCCAGGATCGGGTCGCTGTCCGACGAGGCATTCGCTGCCGAGCCGCCTTCGATCGTACCGCCGGTGATTTCAAGATACGGATGATACTTTGTCGTATCCGTCGTATCCGTTCTGTCCGGTTTCGAAGATGCATACGAATAGATGTAGATATTTGAACCGGACATCCCCGCGGTACCGTTATGGATCAAATGACTGTTTCCGGAAATATAAATCGCTCCCTGCGAGCCGATGTTCCGTCCGGTCTTCCCTTCCGACACCTGAAGCGTACCGCCGGTCATGCGGAAAACGCCGCTCAGATAGGAGCTTGACGATGTACTTCCGCCGTTGACCCAGATATTGGCTTTCCCTGCGGCAGGATCCTTGATCGTACCGCCGCTCATTTCCATATAAGAATGAAGCGAACGGGTCAGGTCCTGCTGAATATTGACGAATACACTGTCCTTGGACAACGGATCCCGGATCGTGCCGCCGCTCATGTAGAAGCGCCCTTCGACACGGACGTTCGCGCCGTTGCCGGTACAGTTGCCGCCGTAAACCTCGCCGCCGTTCATATAAAAGACGCCGGAGACCGTCGAGCTGTCGCTGTTCTGAATATAAACGTTTCCGCCGAAGGCGTTGCTGCCCGTGGCACTGCCTCCGTAGATTTTCGCATCATCCTCCAGTGTCAGCGTCGAATTCTTTGCCACGTAGAAATTTCCACCGTGTGAAGTGGACGTTCCGTCCGAAACGCTCGACTCGTCTTCCATGGTAAAAGTAGTTGTCGACAGAAAGACGTTTCCGCCGGTGGAAGCCGCCGATCCGCCGGTGACGACCGCATCATCCGACAACGTGACGGCCGTCTGAGAAGCGTAAATGTTTCCGCCGGCTGTCTTTGCGCTGGCGGTATCAATGCTTCCGCCGGACATTTTCAGATACTCTCCGCTGACGTAAATGTTTCCGCCCGAAGCCGTGGTCGATCCGGTATAAGTAGTCGTTCCGCCGGTGACGGTGGTATTATAGAATTCCAGTTTTACCTTGGTGGCAGAGATGTTGCCGCCGTTTTTCGTTGTATCACCGGAGCCGCCGCTGTACCCGTCTTTAATGGTGCAGTCAAAGAACTGGAACGGAAGGCGCTGATCCGTATCTTTGTTGCCGTTCAGAAGGTACATATTGCCGCCGTGTCTGCCTGCATGACCGCCGGAAACCGTTACGTTGTACATCCGAAGTGTGCCGAAATGTCCGATGTAAAAGTTTCCGCCGTAGGTGGATCCGTTTGACGTAGAACCCGCATAAATGCCGGATTCAGTCGTTCTGGCGCAGTCACAAATGGTCAGCGTCGCCTCGCTGACGTCATCAATGTAAAACGCCCTCGCGGAAGATTTTGCCACGACCTTATGCCCGTTGAGGCAAAGATGGACCGTCGAGCCCGCCCCGATCATAACGCGGTTCGTCAGGGTAAACTCCGTCGCCTCCTGATCGATATACAGCCAAAGCTCCGTGTCTGTCTGCGCCGCTTTGGTGAGCAGGTCGGCCGGCGTCGTCACCGCCTCCCACTCCGGCACGGGGTCGTCGCAGGTATGCGCGGTCGAACTCAATGCCGTCGGCGAACCGCCGCATTCACAGTGATCCGTATGCGCCTCAGCGCGGACCGTTCCCGCAAACAATAACACTGCGGCTGCGATCCCGAACGCCATGGCCAATGCTTTTCCGATTTTACTCATCTCGCGCTTTCTCCTTTTTATACTGCTTATTTGAAAAAAGTCTAATGTTTCAGAAATGGGAAAGGGATACTTCACCCAATACCCCATATAGAGTAATATTATCATGGCAAATCTGGTTTGTCAAATGCCATAGCCAAATGCGGCGAACAGAAAACAGGGGCCGGCGCATTGCGCCGGCCCCTGCCGTCTGAACTCTTGTTTCTATTTCACTGCCACGTCCGAGTAGATGATGCCTTGATTCGTGCCGTCGGAGTAGATCACGAAGGCTCTCGCCGCGACCGTGCCGGGCACACGCTTGATCGTAAGGCCGGTCACGTCGTTTAACGCCGTGCCGTTCGACTGATACTTGTATACGGTCGACGGATCAAAATTGTAGACCAGCGCTTCTTCCGCCGCCCCCGTGAGTGTGGACTCAAGCGCGAACAGGATGCCCTGCTCCGTCACGGTATAACCTTCCGGAAGGCTCCGGAGCGCCTCGAACGAAACCGTGGTGCCGGTCTTGTCTGCCGAGATCATCGTGACGACCGGCTCCGCCTGGACCGACGTGCCGTACACCGCGTACAACGTCGTATTCGCGGCATACCGGACGTTCGTCTCATTCGCGTAGGAGACCGGCGTTCCGTCCGCAGCTGCGAAATACAGGAAGCCGTCCTGAGCGGCCGAGATCAAAGCGACCAAGCCGAGATTCGCCGTGAAACTGCCGTCTCCGGCCGCATGAGAAGTCCACGATGCGATTCCCGCGGGGTCATTGCCCTCTTCTTTTCCGATCACCGTCACCGTGTACGTGGTGCCGTCGTCTTCATATTTTGCTACGACGGTAATCGACGCCGCATCGCCGGCCGCAGCGACCAGTGCCGCTTTCGTCGCGACCGCATTGCCGTTCACGGTCCACTGTCCGTTCGTCTTTCCGATGACTTCAGGAACCGACGCAAGATCTGAATCCGTGACCGCATCCAATGCCTTGCTCGAGATCAGCTGATAGTACATCGTGTAGAACATCACCTGCTTCGCGCTTTCTTCCGCCGTGCCGGCTGTGAGCGTCGTGTTTCCGTTCACCGTGAAGGTGTAGGAAGCATCGCGGCTCACGATCTTTCCGGAACCGTTGAGCCAGGAATCCAGCACCTTCGTTCCGGTATAGGTCAATGTAAGCACACTGCCGGCCGGGACGCTGATCGGGCTTGCCCCCGCAGCCGCCGCACCGGATCCGACGGCATAGGTAAACGCATCCGCATTGACCGTCACCGTATAGTTCACGGCTGCCTTTTGTGAATAGACCGCTGCAAAGGTCGTGTCCCCGGTAATGTTCGACGCCGTATAGGAATAGCCGCTGCCGAGGAGCGTCGTCAGGGCTTCGTTGTACCAGCCCGCAAACTCATAGTTCAATGCATTCGCGCCGGCCGGAACGGTCGCGGTCAGAACTGCTTCGCCGCCCGTCTTCACGACACCGCCGCCGGAAGCGGAACCGACTGCGGCCGGAGAACCGTCACTGAACACGGCTGTCGTCTGAACGAGATAACCGCGCGCCACTTCCAGCGTGTAGTCAAGTCCGTCCAGCGTTTCGCTGTAATCAAACTGATAATACCCGTCCGAGAGCAGCGCTTCCGGGAAAGCGAAATTGTACTTGCCGCCGGAGATCGACGCGCTCGATGCCTGGTTCGGCTCCGTCGCAGAATCATAGGAATTGATCGTGCCCCAAACATAGCCGTCGCTGATCGTAAGACCGCCGCGGTTCGAGATCGCAGGATCACCGGCCGCTGCCGCTGCGATCGTGCCGCCCGTCATCGTAAAGGAGGCGTTCGCGTCAGTCGAGGTGGAGGCCTTCACGCTGCCGTTCACAAAGAACACTTCGCGGTCCGGTGCGGTCTCCGTCCGGATCTTGCCGCCTTCCATCGTCATGACAGCCTTCAGGTTCAGGAAAACGCTGTTGTTTGCCGGAGTTCCGTTAAGCGTTCCGACGTCACCGATGAAACCGTCCACCATACGGAAAGTTGCCTCGTTCACGCGAACGTTGCCGCCGCTCGGGGAATAACCGCCTATGATGATACCGTCGTTCATCGTGAAAGTGCCGCCCGCCGCCATGACGTTGCCGCCGCGCCCCGCACTGCCGTCGAAGATCGCAGAGGAATCCTTCAATTCCGTCGTACCGAGAGTATACAGATTGCCGCCCGCATAGTTTCCGTCATTCGTAAGCTCCGGTGTCGAACCACTCATGATTATACTGTCCGCGACCGTGAGTTCCACCGTGGATCCTGTATAAACGTTGCCGCCGAGTTTCGCCGAACCGCCGTCCATGAATACGTTGGAAAGCAAAACACGCGCGCCGGTCGAGTAAATGCTGCCGCCGTTTCTTTCCGCCGAGCATTCGCTCACATCGCAGCCGTACAAATAGATTTCCGATCCGGCCTGACCGCCGATGGCACCGCCGTTTCCGTACCCTTTACTGGGATCCGAATCATACACGTTGCCGTTGATGAATTGGACGTCGTATGCCCGGAAAACGCCTTTGCTGATACCGACCAGTCCGCCGTACATGCCGATCTTATGATCGCCGCCGTCCAGCCCGACGTTGTACAACGTGACCTTTGCCGTATCCGCCGCGCTCATCCAGATGATTCCACCCTGTGCGGAATAGCTGCCGGAACTGGTGCTCCTGATCCAGCCTGCGCCGGTTCCGGTGTTCACCGTCCCGCAGTTCGTAAACACGTATTCTGAATCACCGGCGGCGTTCGTTGAAAGCATACGGCCGTTCTGGGAGAAAGAAATCGAATGACCGTTCAGGCAGAGATACACTCTCGCGTCTTTCGCGACCGTCGCCTGAACGCTCAGCGTCATATCCGTCGTGAGATAGAAATAGGAGGTCTGCCCCTCGAATCCCCGCGGAAGCGTTTCCGGCGTATTCCACGGGACCCACTTCTGTCCGTCGTCATGGCTCGCATGTCCGTTCTCTGACGTCGCCGAGGACGTATCCGCACAGACGCAATGACCGGTCGTAACGTGAGCGTCCGTTTCGTCGGAAAGAGGTTTCAGCCACAGGGAATTGTCGCCGTTATTATACAGATACTGGGCAGGATTGGTCGCTTTGATGTACTTGACGTTCTGCGCAATGTTGCTGTTCTCATAGACGGCTTTGACGTTGTCTTCTTCAGATTGAACGCCGATGTACGTACCGTCTGACAGTTTGCCGGCGGAAATCGACTTGTTGGGGCCGAGATACACGTCTTCCACAACGCATTTGTCATAGATCCGGAGCGTACCGCCGTTAAAGTAGATGCAGTTGCCTTTCGCGCCTGACGTTCCGGCTTTGACCGTGGTCTCGTACATTTCCACGACGCCGGAAGAGATCTGCATCGTGCCGCCGTTTCCGGTCGTCTTTCCGCCTTCAATGGTGACGCCGTAAAACTTCATCGCATTGCTCGAATTGTTCTGGATGAGGATCGGTCCGTAACTCCCCCAGAAATACGTCGTATCCAGCGTGATCCGATATGCTTCCAGCGTGTTGCCCGTGCTGTTCATCCAGAACATCGCGCCCTGGCCGTTCGCCTTGTCGTTATCGTCGGAATGAAGGATCGTTCCCGGGGTGTCGCTGCAGTCCGTGAACACGTACTTCGCATTCGTCTTGCCGTTATACGTCAGAACGCGAAACGCTCCGACGGAACCTTTCCGCGTCTGTTTGACGTCATGCCCGTTCAGGCAGACGTAAATCGCCGTTTCCGATACGGCAGATCCCTGCGTGGTCATTGTCACGTCCGCCGTCAGGTAATAATACCCTGCCGCCGTCGGCAATGCGCTCGTGCTGGTCCATGCCGTCCAGGTCACGCCGTCCGCGTGAATCTTTCCGCTATCACCGTTCTCCGCATCCTTATACGGACAAGACGCGCTGCCCGCAGCGAAGTATCCGCCGCAAACGCAATGCACGTGCTCGCCTTCCGCCTTCGCCGTATTCGAGGAACCCGCTGCAAAGAGCGCTGCGATCCCTGCGATCAGGACTGCGGCCGACAACCATCTCAAAACTTTTTTCATCCGAATGACCTCCTCAGATCTGATCTGATGATTATCTTCCTAATACCTATAATAGCAGTGTTTTTGCTAAAAACTTGCCAAAAAGAGCAGAACATCGGCAATTTTTTGCAAAAAGCGCCGATTTTCGGCTTTAATTCGTCACGATCGTGACGAGCCCGGCCGTCGTTTCGTAAATGTCATTGCCGCCGAGCGCCGCCGTGCCGCCTTCGACCGTCGTGTTGCTTAAGAGCAATGACCCGCCGTTCACGTAGACGTTTCCGCCGTAGCCCCGCGTCGCCGTGCCGCCCGAAATGACCGAGTTGTAGATCGCCGAAGTGCCGCCGGAAACGGAGAGACACCCGCCGCCCGTCGCTCCGGTCGTCGTCGTGCCGCCGAGGATCGTGACCGAATACGCGGTGAGATTGCCTTTCGTCATGTTGATCACGCCGCCGGCGCCGCTCGCCGTATTGGCCGTGCCGTCGAGCGTCAGGTTGTACAGTTCGAAGCCGTTTCCGTCGTTGTCCGTCGACCAGAGCGTTCCGCCCTGAGAAGCGGTACTGCCGGACCAGTTGCCGACGATCCGCCCGCTCTCCCGGCTGCCGCAGTTCGTGATGACGTACTTTTTCGAGCCGGAAGAGGCATTGCCGTTCAGCTGAATGATCCGCTTTCCGGCCGTGGCCTGCGAGATCGTATGTCCGTTCAGGCAGAGAGTCACGGTCGCGCCGGCTGCCGGGCCCATGTTCGTGGTCACCGTCACGTCGCTCGCGAGGTAATAATACCCTGTCGTATTCGGCAATGAATTCGTACTCTCCCACTTCGTCCACGACACCGCCGCGTGCGCATGCGCGACGACGTTTCCGCAGACGCAATGATAATGGCCGATGACGAGACGCTGCTCTTCCGCTGCGTAACTCACCGTTTCGCCGAGCACGTCCTTAAAGTATCCGCTGACGTTCGACGTGACGCCCGTCGCAACCGTTCCGGTGCGGTCCTGAAGTTCGACGCGGATGTCCGCGCCCGCCGCGAGCGTTCCGACGGTAACCGTCTTTCCGGTTCCGAGGAAGAGCCGGTCGATCTTCGGCGCGCCGGTGACCGTCAGGCTGCCTGTCACGATCTTCACGGCCGGCACCGAAGACGCGCCCTGCAGGACCGAGCCGCCGTCGATCGTCAGGCTGCCGTCCTGGTTCCAGACATAGATGCCGCCGTCGGCCGTCACGTTGTGCAGGATGGCGACGCCCTTCACGTGGTTCAATGAAATGTTCTCGCCGCCGAGGTTCGTGATCCGGCCGCCCGTGATCGAACCGCCCGTCATTTCGAAGCGGCTGGAAGAAATATACACGTTGCCGCCGTGTCCGCCGCTGCCGTCCGCCCTCGTCGCTGCTCCGCCGGAAATCGTGGAATTGATCACGTTGACGGTGCCCGCCATCGTGGCGAGGTTGCCGCCGATCTTCGCTTCGCCGCCGGAGATCGCGGAATCCACGATCGTGACCGTGCTGTTTTCGCCGGCGAAGAGAACGCCGCCCTGGGAGGCCAAGGCCTTGCCGCCCGTCAATGTGCAGGCGTAGAATTCGATCGAGCTGTTTCGTAAGTAGACCGATCCGCCGCCGTTCGTCGCCGTCAGCGACTGACCGCCGAGGATCGTGACGTTGAAGGCCTTCAGGCTGCCGGTCGTTAAACTGATGACCGAGCCCGTTTCCTTCGCAACGTTCGCCGTGCCGTCCAGCGTGATATTGTAGAGTTCAAAGGCGTTCGCCGCATTGTCGTGGATCCAGAACATGCCGCCCTGCGTCGCATACTCGCCGACCCACTTGCCCGTGATCTTCGCACTTTCCTTGCTGCCGCAGTTCGTGATGACGTATTTCTTCGGATCCTTGTCGCCGTTCGCATTGAGCTGCACGATCCGGGCGCCTTCCGTGCCCTGCGTCACCGAATGACCGTTCAGGCAGAGATAGACGGAAGCGCCGGCCGCCGGACTCATGTTCCCGGAGAGCATCACGTCGCTTGCGAGATAATAGTAGCCGCTTTCCTTCGGAAGCGCGGTCGCGTTCGTCCACTTCTTCCAGACCTGAGAAGCATTGCAGGCGTGGCCGGCATAGGTGATCCCGGTCCCTCCGCAGATGCAATGCGTATGCGGCGCGTCGCCGATGTAAAGCGTCTTCGATGCAGGATCATACGTGACCGGCGTTCCCTCGACCGTGCTCTTGAAATAGGCGCTGACGTCCGTCGCAACGTTCGAAGCCAGCAGTCCTTCGCCGTCCGCGAGCGTGACCTTCACTTCCGCCCCGCTCTTCATTGCCCCGACGCTGATCGTCTTTCCGGAAGCGAGGTAGAGGTTCGAGACCACCGGATCTCCGGAGACCGAGACCTCGCCCTTCGCGACCGCGATCGCGTTCTGGCGGTCGGACGTGATCGTACCGCCGTTCACGTTCAGCTGCATGCCTTCTTCGTTCCAGAGGTAGATGCCGCCCTCGACCACGCCGCCGTTTAAGTTGATGACGCCGGCGTGGTGGTTTGCGGACAGGTTCGTGCCGCCGAGATTCGTGATCGTGCCGTCCTTCACGGTACCGCCGTTGACCGTGAGCGTGCCGGAGCTTAAGTACAGGTTGCCGCCGTGGCCGCCGGTGCCGTCCGTCCTTGTCGCAGCGCCGTTTTTGATCTCGCCGCCGTTGATCGTGACGGTTGCATTGCTTCCGATCGTCATGTTGCCGCCGATCTTCGCTTCGCCGTTTTCGATCGTACCGCCGTTCATGGTAAGCGACGCTCCGTTGCCGCTGATGCAGATATTTCCGCCCTGGCCTGAAAGCGCCTTGCCGCCCGTGATCTTACCGCCGTTCAATATGACTTTACCGACCGAGTAGATCGATCCGCCGTTCGTCGTGACGCTGCCGCCCTTCACGGTACCGCCGTTGATGACGATCGTTCCGGTCTGTTCCGAATGGATGGGACCGAATTTCGAACCGCTCGTCTGGCTGCCGTCGATCGTGCCGCCATACAACGTGAAGGTGCCGTACCGCACCCAGATCGCCTGGCCCTGCACCGCATACGTGCCGGTCGGCCGGATCACGCCCTTGCCGGTGCAGTCGCTGATCGTTAAGTTTGAACCCTCGGCGAACGTCGTATACAGCCGCACGCTGTCGCCGGTCACGGTATGCCCGTTCAGGCAAAGGACGACGTTCTGATCTTGCTTCAGCTGCTGCGCCGCCTTCAGTTTCACATTTTTCGTAAGATAATAGTTGCCGTCCGTGGTCGGCAGTTTGTCCGTGGCCGTCCACGGGAACCAGGTCTCATTCGCATGGGAATGTCCTGCCACGGTCACGCTTCCGCCGCAGACGCAATGCGAATGCGGGTTCGCTTCGTTCAAGGCCACCCGGCCGGACATCAGATAGACCGAGTACTTCGGATCCGATGAGATGAAGTTCTTTTCCGCGCCGCTTACGTAATTGTCGGTCACGAAGCCTGCGCCGCCCTCGACCGTGACGGTCACCCGGCCGCTCATTGACGAAGGCAGTTTCGCCTTCTGCCCGCCCGCGAGGAACAGTCCCTGTTCGCCGGCAATGTTGATGCTGCCGCCGAGGATGAAGTCCGTCCTCGATTTGACGTAAACGCCGCCCTGCACGGTTCCGCCGGTCATCGTGATCCGGCCGCTGCCGCCGTTCACATCGATCGCGCCGGCTTCTTTCCTGCTTTCCGAGACGCCGCCCTGAATTACGCCGCCGGCCATCGTGAAGTTGGCCTTCCCGGAGATCCGGAGCGCGCCGCCCTGCGCTGCCTCGCCGCCGATCAGTTTGCCGCCGTACATTTCGAACGTCGTGCCATTGTCCGCCGCGACTGCCGCGCCGCTGCCCGCCGTCTTCACTTTCGACGCGTCCAGCGTGCCGCCGTACAGGCGGAAGCGTCCGAACCGCACCCAGACGCAGGTGCCCTGTGTCTTCGCATAGTCGCCGTCCTTGGCCGAAACGATCGCGCCGGTCTTCTGGCAATCCATGACGTCCAGCGACGCGCCCGTATAATGCAGGGAATACACGCGGTTGCCGGTACCGGTCACGGTATGTCCGTTCAGGCACAGCACGACGTGCTGGTCCTCGGCGATGTTCTGCTGATCTACCTTCACGTCGGTCGTAAGGAAGTAATGTCCGGTCTTCGTCGGAAGGAGACGGTCGTTGCCCCACTTGTACCACGTCACGTCCTTGCCGCATTCCTGACAGGTATGATGCTCGCCGATCTCCGGCTCGTATTCGCGGTTGCCGACGACATAGATGTAATTGATAAGGCCGGTTTTCTCCCGGTACAGGAAGACGAGGTCGCCCACCTGCACTTCGGTCACGCAGCCGACGTTTCCTGTGGCGCCCGTCGTATCGAACATCTTGCAATGCGGATCCAGCGTCCAGGTCTTTACCTGACCGAAGTCGCCCGCGCTCTCGACCTTCGATTCGGTCGTGATCACGGTCCGGCCCGTTTCGTCTTTCGTAAGTTCCATGACCGTGTGCCAGCTCGACACTTTCGTGGCGTTCGCCGCGTCCGGTCCCGGAATGCATTTCGTGATAAATCCCTCTTCGTCGAACTCGAGTCCGAACACCTTCGGCCACGCCTTGTCCATTTCATTGACCACGGCCGGATCCTTGCAGTAATAGGTGTCGTTCTCGCCCTCGACGGACAGTTCGAAGGAGTACACGCCGTCCTCGTCAGGCTGTCTCGTCGACGCCATGATGGCGCTGTCGTATTTTCTCGTTACGTTCCAGTACAATTTGTATTCCACCGGACGGTCTACGATATAAAGGTAGGCCAATGACCCGTCGAAATCCAGTACGCCGAGCACGCGGGCGAAATGCACGAACACTTCTTCCTTCGCGCGTTCGCCGACGACGAGGCCCTTGCCGGAACAGTCGAAGACGCGGAGGTCCGGCGTGATCTCGATCTCCGCGATCTCGCCCTTAAGGTCGGATGCGGAACGCGTCCGCAAAACGCCGTCTTCATAGGATTCCACGTAGAAATCCTTCGCATAAAAGCCGCCCGTCGCAGTTTCCGCGTTTTCGCAGTCAATAATGAGGCCTTTCTCGTCAAAGGTCAGCGTCATCAGCCGGAGCTCGTCGATCTTGTTCTTCATCTGCGGGGTGACGGTCCGGCGGCTGACCTGCCGCTCTTCCGTGGTCGCGAACAGGAAGTGATACATTCCGTCTTCCTTGTCAATCGGCCGGGAAGAGAACCCCGCTTCCGACTTGTACGCATAGTCTTCGCGGTCCACGTTCCAGTACAGGATCATGTCCCTGACGGACTTCTCCGGTTTCTCCGGCGTCGGCGAAACGGATTCCGTCTCCGTCGGCGCTGCCGTCCCGGAGGATTCCCCTTCCGGCTCCTTCTGTCCGCAGGCGAACAGCGACAGCATTGCCGCAAAAAGGATCACGAAAAGCCCGATCCTGAAGAAGTAGTTCCACGTTTTTTGATTCATTCGATCCACGGTGACCTCCCGCATCTCATCAGTCCTCGTCCCAGAGTGCTTTCATTTTCCGGATCAGTTCCTCCGCCACTTCCTCGCCGGTCCCCGGCGCGAAAAGACAGTTGTGCGTCTCGTAGCAGCCGTAGGCGAAAGCCAGCGCCGAAGGAATGTAGCCCGGATCCTGATTCGTATACCCCATCGCGAACGTCACCGGGAACGGCAGACGGTCGCGGATATGTTTCGCGTTCACGTCAAACTGTTCGCAGGGCACGGTCGTCCAGGCGAAATCGCCGATCGTCACCCCGTGCAGTTCAATGTCAATGTTTTTGCCCATCTTCGACCGCTGCACGATCGAATCCGCATGATACGGGCTCCAGATTTTCCGCGGGAAGCCGAATTCCTGCACCGGCCGGAGTTCATTGAGCTCGTGCCAGAGTTTCTGCACTTCCTTCGCTTCCGGCACTTTCGCGTCTTCCGAATGGTTCACCCGCGCCGTGTAGTTCTCCGAAAAACTCCGGATCGGCCGGATGCGGAGCGGCTTCAGGGTCCGCTCACCGCGGATCGCGAACGCTGCGAGTTCCCTACCGAATTCCATGTAATCGCGCGTGCAGTCTTCTTCCTTGATGCGGCTCCTCGGGTTGATGTTTCCGGACGCGCCCTGGAAATACGCGACGTGACAGCCCAAAACCTCCTCCACGGTTTTCCGGAACGAATGCGGGAAGTCCGCGGAGCACTCCCTTTTGTAATTTCCGCCCGTGATCGAGGCATGCGCTCTCCAGTTCGCGAGCAGAATGTTCGGTTTTTCGCCGGTCGAACGGTCGAATTCCACAAGCAGCATCAGCCGGTCCGCTTCCGTCGTGTGATCCGCGTACGCGCTCCGGTCTTTCACGAGTTCCCCGGTTTCGGGATCGATGAGGAAGTCCCCGAAGACGTCTCCCGTAATGTTGCCCGAAACGCGGGTGTAATGCCGGACGAAATTGAGGCCATACGTCTCGACCGTTCCGCCCTTCATCGCGGCAGGCGCAAGGTCCTGCAGCGCCAATTCCGCAGCTTCCGCCATCCCGTCGGTCGCGTATTCATTGTACTTCGCCGTATACGGGATCACTTCGCACGAGCAGTCCGGGCCGGAATGCGTGTGCGTCGAGGAAAGCATGATGTTTTCTCTCGGAACGCCGGTCCGCGCCGTGATCTTTTCCCGCGCCTCATCCATCACTTTTTCGAACGCCTGACCGAAGTCGTTCGTGAAAAGGAGGACCGTCGCCGCATCGTCCTGAAACGCCACGCAGGTCGTGCAGATCCCGTCCAATACGGTCTCGTGCAGACGCTTGTCGTTATTGCCATACCCGAAGAGCGGCATCGGCTCCTTCGGGGAAATGTCCACGCGGGCGAAACCCGCTTTCAATCCTGTGTTTGCCATCTCATTGCCTCGGTGTTCCGACTCACTGTTTCTTCAGTTCCCCCAGAAGTTCCAGGAACTTGTTCGCAAACTCCTCCGCCGTGCCCTTGACGAAGACGCAGGCGTCGGCCTCGTAACAGCCGTACCCGTACGCATCCTCGCTCGGAATGTAGGCGAGCGCCCCGTCCGTATAGGAGCAGGTCACGGTGAATTTGTAGGGTGAATTGGCCCGGATGTAGGAGCCGGATGTATCGAACATTTCGTACGGATCAAAGGTGATGGCAATGTCGTCTCCGATCGCGAGCAGGCTCGTTTCAATGTCCCTCGTCGGTCCCGAGGTCGCCTTGGTGATGATGTAATTCGCGTGATAGACCGAATGGATGCCTTCGTAATAGGTGAGTCCCATTTCCTTATTGATCTCGTTCGCCATGTTCATGCCTTCGGCCGCCGTGATCGACTGCGCGTCCCAGAGCGTCTTGATCCGCTGCGCCTGACTGACCATGCCGTCCTGCGTGTGGTTGATCTTCCCGGTGAACGTGGTCGAGATGAATTTCAGGTTTCCGCTTTCGACCGGCTCGAGCGTGTCGTAAACGGCTGCGGCGTACTCCGAAAGCTTCTCTCCGAATTCTTCCTGCTGGTCTTTTTCGTACTGCGGCACGTCTTCCTTGATCCGGCTGTTCGGGTTGATCCGGCCCGAGTCGCACTGGAAGTACGCGCAGTAGCAATCCAGCTTTTTTTCCGTGTTCCGGCAATACGCCTCGGTGAAGCCGCCGGTCAGGTTCACGCTTTCACTGCTGCAGCCGAGTGAATTGTGCGCCCGCCACGCGGTGAAGAGAACGTCCTTGTCGCCCTCACGGCAGAAGCGGATGAACTGGATCGTCCGGTCCGGATCGGCGACGTGCTTCACCAAAGGATACGGATCGATCACGCTGTTCGAATAGTTGTCGCCCCGCGCCATGCCGCTTTCCGAGATGTAGTGCCGCACGAAATTCATGCCGTCGACTACGGTCGAGCCGACGCGGATGGTCGCTTCCTTCCGGTCCGCCAATGCCTCCGCCGCCGACTCCACGGTTTTCGCGATCACGGAATTCACGTAACGCACGTTGGATTGGTTCGAAACGTTCAGGTCGGGCGTGCCGTGATTGTGCGTCGCCGTGATGTGAACGTGATCCGCCGGAACGCCCAGCTGCTCTTTGATCTGCGCCTTCATTTCGTCGACGACCGTCTGCTTGCCCGCCGTGGCTTCCCAGGATATGAGGAGCGCCGTCTCGCCCGCCTTGTCCGTGATGGCAATGCAGCTCACGTACATCCGGCTGTAGAACCCCGTCGACCAGCGGACGGTGCCGTAGGCGCCGATCCGGACCGATTCGTCCGGCATGATCTCCCGCCGTCCGAACCCGACGGTGAACTTCCCGTCAACGTCCGATCCGCTCTCCGTATTGTCAGAGGCTTCCTTTGACGATGATTCGGTCTGCTCCGTTCCTTCGGTGCCCGACGGCCCGTTCTCAGTGCAGCCCGCAAAGAGCGCCGCCAGAACGGCAAGTGCCAGCGCGAGGGCGATCCATTTGCTTGATTTCTTCATCATTGCTTCGTTCTCCCGTTCATGAGAATTCAAACTCGGCGTAGACCGGGTAATGATCCGACAGCCAGATGCCGTCTCTTTGGTCTTCCCAGATCTCCGTCTTCTTCCAGGCGGCCGCCGTTTCGGCGTCCGTGAAAATGTAATCGAGTTTCTGGTCCCGGATCCCGAGGCCTTCGAAACTGTGCGAGGTGACCGTAAGGTCCTTCGTCACGTCGACAAGACGGAACGGCTCGTATTCGTTCGCGCAGCGGATCGCTTCGGCGTCCGGCCATTCATTGAGGTCGCCGCAAATGAAGAACGGCAGTTTCACGATCTCCTGCTGCGCCTTCAGATGCTCCAGGATCTGCTGCATGCTCTGGATCCGAGGCGTGTCGTCGCCGTCCTCCAGATGCGTATTGTCGAAGTGATTGTTGTACAGGCGGAAGAACCGGTCCGTCTGCACGTCGTACAACAGCGCGATCTCGGTGATCCGGACGAATTTTTTCTGGCAATCATACCTCGATCCCGGAATTTCGGGCGTCGGCGACAGCCAGAACCGCTCCACGGTCTGAAACTCCACGGAATCGTGTCGGCAGAAAATTGCTAACCCTTCGCCCCTGAGGTCGGCCTCCCGGCCGAGGTGGATGATGTCGTAGTCCGAGCGCAATGCCTTCCGGAGGATGCCCATGATCTTCGGCGTCGCTTCCTGCAGGCAAATGAGGTCCGGCTTCGCCTCGTAAATTCTTTCCAGAATCATCCCGGCGCGGTGAACGAAACTGTTGATCCCGTCCTCTCCGTACCGGAAACTGACGTTGAACGTTACAAACCCGAACTTGCGGTTCACGGCTTCCCTCCTTTTCCGGCGTCCCCCGCCGGCGGCGATACATTGCTTTCATTTACAATGCCTCATTTTCTTTATACCACTTTTTCTTGACAATGTCTTGCATTCCGCTGTAATATGATTGCAGAAATTTGCGATTTTTCGTTCCGGAGGTCTTCTAATGATCCTGCATCAGACCAAAAACAGCCAGTCGGGCAGCTTCTACAAAAACGCACCGTATTCGAACGACAACCTGATCGCCTACGACTTCACCACGCATTTTCACAACTGTTTTGAGTTCGTGCGGGCCATGGAGGGTTCCTTTACCCTGCAGGTCGGCGGCCTGACGGAAGTCATGCATCCCGGCGATTATGCGCTGATCCTGCCGAACGAGATCCATTCCTTTTCCTTCGACTGCCCTTTCAAACTCTGGATCGGCCTGTTTACCGGCGATTACGTCAGTTCCTTCCAGAAGCACATGACGAACAAGTTCGGCACGAAGATCGCCTTCCGTCCCTCGGAGGACATTGACCGCATTCTGCAGACACACCTCACGCACCACAAAAAGACCGGGGCGAAGTACGTCACGAAGGGCGGACTTTACCTGCTCTGCTCCGAATATCTCCGGCTCGTTCCGATCGAGGAGCGGACGCCGAAGGAGGGACGGCTCATGGCGCAGCTCAGCGATTTCATTGCCCTCCATTACAGCGAACCCCTCAGCTTACAGTCGATCTCCTCGGCGCTCGGCTATGATTACTACTATCTCTCGCATTGCTTCCGCCTGTTTTTCAACATGCATTTCACGGCCTATCTGAACCTGTACCGCATCGAGCGGGCGGCGGACGATCTCGTGAACACCGATCTTTCCGTCACGGAGATCCTCGGCCGGAACGGGTTTTCGAGCACGCGGAATTTCTATGCGGTCTTCCGAAACGCCTACGGGACGTCGCCGAACGAGTACCGGAAACGCGCGGCCGAAACCGTTTAATGCGGGGTTGACAATGCCCTTCCCCGGTGCTACAATTCTTCTCGAATAAAACAAAAGATCTTCGGGGCAGGGTGCGATTCCCGACCGGCAGTACAGTCTGCGAGCCTAAGCTGACACGGTGCGATTCCGTGACCGACGGTAAAGGAGATGGGTTCATTTCCAAAGTCCGGATGAGAGAAGAAACATATTCCGTTTTCCATGACGAAACGGTGATCTTCCCCGGAGCGCAAGCGACCGGGGATTCTTATTTCGGAGATCTTGGAAAGAGGAGAAAAATGAACGAGTTTTGGGAAAACGTCGGAAAGACCTGGAGCGATTTGTGGAAAAACATTTCGGAGAATCTCTTCTTCGTGCTGGGTTTCCTCGGCGTCATCATACTGATGTTCGTCATTGCGGTCGTGTTTGACCGCGTGGCGCGGAAAAAAGCCGGCGACACGTCGAAGTTTTTTACGGTGAAGAACACGGTGATCGTCGGTGTGCTTTCGGCGGTGGCCACGGTCCTCTTTTTGCTGGATTTCCCGGTCCCGTTTGCGCCGGTCTTCTATAAAATGGACTTCGGCGACCTGCCCGCCCTCCTCGGCGCCTTCTCGCTCGGCCCGGTCGC
>JAEEIV010000061.1 GCA_016281555.1 Lachnospiraceae bacterium
GATCTGCTTCAACAACGACATCTACGGCATGACCGGCGGCCAGTATTCCCCGACGACGCCGACCGGCGAATTCGGAACGACGGCGCCTTACGGCAACATCGACCGTGATTTCGACATTGCGAAGCTGGCGGCCGGCGCGGGCGCGACCTATGCGGCGAGAGGCTCTGTCTTCCACGTGCCGCAGACCACGAAGCTTATTGAGAACGGCATCCGCCACAAGGGCTTCGCGATCATTGAAGTCGCGGACGTCTGCCCGACCTATTACGGACGGAAGAACAAGAAGGGTTCCGCGGTCGACATGATGAAGTGGCAGAAGGAAAACAGCGTCATGGCGCAGAAGGCCGCAACGATGAGCCCGGAGGAACTGAAGGGCAAGCTCGTCATCGGCATGGTGCAGGAACTCGATTATCCGGAATACACGGAAGAGTATCAGAAGATCATTGACAGATTTGTAAAGTAAAGGAGCGTGGAGCAGATGAAAAAACTTGAACTCAGACTCGCCGGCAGCGGTGGACAGGGCGTCATTCTGGCCACGGTCATTTTAGCGGAAGCAGCGGTATTGTCCGGCCTCGAAGCGGCGCAGAGCCAGTCCTACGGTCCGGAAGCGCGCGGCGGCAGCTGCAAGGCGGAAGTCATCATTTCCGACGAGCGGATCGGCTTCACGAAAGTGCTGAAACCCTCGTTCCTGATGGCATTGACGCAGAAAGCGCTGGAAACCTACGGACACAATCTGCCGGAAGACTGCCTCGTGCTCATCGACGAGAGCCTGGAGCCGTTGGAAGACCTGAAGAACCATAAGGTCGTACAGCTTCCGATCCTCCGGACGGCGGTCGAAAAGGTCGGCAAGGCCATGACGGCGAACATCGTGGCGGTCGGCGCGATCAATGAACTCATGAAGTTAACGTCTCGCGAAGAACTGAAGGAATCGGTCTTCATGCACATCCCGAAGGGCACGGAAGCCCTGAACGGCAAGGCGCTCGAAGAAGGCATCAAACTGGTGGAGGAGATGAACGTATGAAGATCCATGAGTATCAGGCGAAAGAACTGTTAGGTGCGTACGGCGTGCCGGTTCCGGGCGGCGAAGTCGCCGAGACGCCGGAAGAGGTGTTTGAAGCAGCGAAGGCCTACGACAAGTGCGTCATCAAGGCGCAGATCCATTCCGGCGGACGCGGCAAGGGCGGCGGCGTGAAGCTCGCGAACAGCCCCGAGGAAGCGAAGGCCATTGCCGAGAAGATGATCGGCATGCAGCTCGTCACGAAGCAGACCGGTCCGGAAGGCAAGCTCGTTCGGAAGGTGCTCGTGACCGAAGCGACGAACATCGCGAAAGAATATTACCTTTCGATCGCGGTCGACAATGAAAACGCGGGTCTCGTGATCATTGCGTCGGCGGCAGGCGGCACCGAGATCGAGGAGACGGCGGCGAACCACCCCGAACTCATCGTGAAGGAGCCGATCTCCGTTTACGAAGGATTCCACAATTACAAGGGCATCGAAGTGGCCCGGAAGCTGGGCCTTTCCGGCGAGCTTCAGAAGGAATTCATCGGCATTCTCCGGAACATGACGAAGTTGTTCCTCGAAAAAGATTGCTCGCTCGTCGAGATCAATCCGCTCGTGCTGACCGAAGAAGGCCATCTGCTTGCGCTCGACGCGAAGGTGAACTTCGATGACAATGCCCTGATGCGGCATCCGGAGATCGTGGCGCTTCGCGACGTGAACGAAGAGAATCCGAAGGAAGTCAAGGCTTCTGAATACGACCTCAACTACATCAGCCTCGAAGGCAACATCGGCTGCCTCGTGAACGGCGCCGGCCTCGCCATGGCGACGATGGACATCATCAAGAAGTTCGGCGGCGAGCCTGCGAACTTCCTCGACGTCGGCGGATCCGCGACGACGGAGCGCGTCACGGCGGCGTTTGAGATCCTCCTTTCCGATCCGAACGTGAAGGCCATCATGGTCAACATTTTCGGCGGCATCATGAAGTGCGACATCATTGCCGAAGGCGTGGTCGCGGCGGCGAAGAACATCGGCATGACCGTTCCGCTCGTCGTTCGGCTGGAAGGCACGAACGTGGATCGCGGCAAGGAGATCCTGAAGGAGTCCGGACTCGCGATCATTGCGGCGGAAGACATGGCGGATGCGGCGAGAAAGGCCGTTGCGGCAGCAGGAGGTGCGAAATGAGTATTCTCATCGACAATAATACGAAAGTGATCGTTCAGGGCATCACCGGCGGCCAGGGCCGCTTCCATACGGAGCAGATGCTCGCCTACGGCACGAAGGTCGTCGGCGGCGTGACGCCCGGCAAGGCAGGCCAGGAAGTCTGCGGCGTTCCGGTATTCGATACCGTGAAGGAAGCGAAGGAAGCGACCGGCGCTAACACGTCGATCATCTACGTCCCGCCGAAGTTTGCGGCGGACTCGATTCTCGAAGCGATCGATGCGGAAATGGACCTCGTCGTCTGCATCACCGAGGGAATCCCGGTGCTCGACATGGCGCGCGTGAAGAATTACATGAAGGGCAAGAAGACGGTTCTTTTAGGGCCGAACTGCCCGGGCCTCATTTCTCCCGGCAAGTCGAAGGTCGGCATCCTGCCCGGCTACATTCATAAGGAAGGTCACGTCGGCGTTGTCAGCCGCTCCGGGACCCTGACATATGAAGCGGTCAATCAGCTTTCCGTCCGGAACATCGGCCAGTCTTCGGCAGTCGGCATCGGCGGAGACCCGATCCGGGGCTTAGGCTTTGTGGACGTTCTGAAGCGTTACGAGGAAGATCCCGACACCTACGCGGTCGTCATGATCGGCGAAATCGGCGGTTCCGGTGAGGAAGAAGCCGCGGAATTCATCCGCGACCATATGACGAAACCGGTGGCGGCGTTCATTTCCGGACAGACCGCGCCGAAGGGCAAGCGGATGGGTCATGCCGGCGCCATCATCTCCGGCGGCAAGGGCACGGCAGCAGGCAAGATCGCGGCACTCGAGGCCGTCGGCGTCGTCGTGGCACCGACTCCGGACCGGATCGGCGAAGCGCTCGTCGAAGCGGCAAAGAAAGCCGGCGTGTACGAGAAGATCCTTTTGTAAGGATGGGGGTGTTATGGAGTATTTATCAAGCGTAGTGGGCTCGATCCTGATCCCCTTGTTTGCGGTTTTTCTCATTGCGACGCTCGGTTATGCGCTCGGCGGCATTAAGATCAAGGGCATTTCGCTCGGCACCGCCGGCGTGCTTGTCGTGGCGCTCCTCTATGGCATCATCACGACGAAGATCTCTTACGTCAATGACGCGGGCGAGACGGTCACCGGCGCTTTCAAGTTCGGCAGCAAGGTCATCAACCTGTTCAACAATACCGTCAAGTCGAATTACACGTTCGTTTCGAATCTCGGAACGGATCTCTTCGTGACAGCAGTCGGTCTGATCGCCGGCCCGAAATTCTTCCGGAATTTCAATAAGAAGACGATCGGTTACGTACTGATGGGTCTCGTTGTCATTGCGACGGGCGTCGGCATCACCTCGCTCTGCATCAGTCTGTTCAAAGTCGAAACACCGATGGCGCTCGGACTGATGACAGGCGCATTGACCTCGACCCCGGGTCTCTCGGCGGCGAAGGAAGCGGTCGGCGAAGCGGGTGAGGCCATGGCGACCGCCGGATACGGCATTGCCTATCTCTTCGGTGTCCTCGGCGTCGTCTTCTTCGTGCAGCTCATGCCGAAGTTCTTAAAGACGAACGTGGAAGAAGAGCGGAAGTTCGTCGAAGCCGCCAACGCCGTTACGGCCAAAAATGACGGCAAAAAGCGCTTCAAACTGGATTCACTCGGCTTCTTCCCGTTTATGCTGACGGTCATGCTCGGCATCATGCTCGGCTCGATCAAGATCCCGGGCATCAATTTCTCGCTCGGTTCGTCCGGCGGCGTGCTCGTCATGGGCCTCATCATCGGCCACTTCGGACACCTGTTCGGCATTGACCTGACCGTGGACAAGAAGACGCTGAACTTCTTCCGGGAACTCGGACTTTGCCTGTTCCTCATCGGCGCGGGCGTGCCCGGCGGCGCGAACTTCATCCAAAATGTGAAGGCGGAGTATTTCCTGATCGGTATTGCGATCACGCTGATCCCGATGATCGTCGGTTACATTTTCGGACGGTTCGTCTTCAAGTTCCGGATCTTCAATAACCTGGCCTCCATCACGGGCGGCATGACCTCGACCCCTGCGCTCGGCACGCTGATTTCAGTCGCCGGTACGGACGAGATCTCCGGCTGCTACGCGGCGACCTATCCGATCGCGCTGGTGTTCGTGGTGCTGTCGGCAAAGATTTTGCCGATGATCTTCGGCGGCATGTAAGACACCTTTTTCAGGAGGGGTCGTTTTCGGGACGATCCCTCTTTTTTTTTGTCTATGAAACAGGATCCTCAGACAGTGAGATCGTCCGGCGGTTCGTCCTTGACCGATTCCTCGACAGAAACTTCCTTCGGCTTGTATAACGCCGGGTACCGCTTCTTGTCCCGGAACAGAAGCACGAAGCCGAGCGCGAAGGACAATGCCAGCATGCCGAGCACGAAGATCCAGGATGCCGCCGGAGCCACGTTGTCGTACAACACGCCGACGAGGACCATGGCAATGCCCTGAATGATGCTCGACATGACGGTCATCACGCCGTTGATGCGTCCGCGGTGGCTTTGCGGGATCCGCTCGTTCAAGTACGGCTCCTCCGCGATCGTCACGATGATCTCGCCGAAGGTGAACAGCGTGATCGCCGCATAGTAGGCGGGGATGAAGCCGAGCAGAAGCCGGAAGACCCCGTAACCGAGCCCGACGAACACCGCGCCGATAAGGAACTTCATCGTGTAGGACACTTTTTTGAAAACCGTCGTGAAGAGCGGCGTCACGAGCACGACGATGATGCAGTTGAGGCTCGAGACCGTGCCGTAGATCAATGCGCCGTCGTCACCGTGGATCTTGCCCATGTCGATCGGCATGAGATAGCCGTATTGCTGATAGGCCGCGTAGTAGAAGGCGATCAGCACGATGAAGATCAGCAGGATCCGGTTTTCTTTCAGCACCGTGAAGAGCGGTGCTTTTTCATTGGTCTTCTGATAGACGCTTTCCGCGGAATCGTCCTCCACCGGCGTCACGTCCTTGATGAGGATCGCGATCAGCACCGTCGAAAGCGCGATCGAGAAGCCGCTGATGAGAAACGACAGCCACAGATGATCCTTGAAGAGAAGGCCGGCAAGCGTCGGCGAGATGACGAGGCCGATGTTCGCCCCGAGGTATTGCAGGGAATACGCGCGTTCGCGGTCTTTCGTCAACGTGAAGTCCGCGATCAGCGAATTGTACGACGGCCACTCCAGATTCTGGCAGGCCGCGCCGATGACGAGCAGTCCGATCGTCGCGTAACTTAAGGGCACGAACGCGGCAATGATAAAGAATACGATCGAAATGAGATCGAAGAAGACGATGATCTTCTTTTTGTTGAACCGGTCCGCGAGGTGACCGCCGAGCAGACTCGCAGGGACGAAAAGAAGCCCGGAGACGACCGAAACGATCGCCACCGTTGTCGCATTCATATTGAGTTTCTGCGTTTCGATGAGCGTCAGCACCGGCCAGACCATTGACCCCAAGTTGGTCACGATGCGGCCTAAGAACAGGACGTAGATTTCGCGGCGCAGATGCCGGTATTGCGTGAAAATCTTCATAGCCTTGTTATAGTATCATAATTGCCGCGCTTTTTCAACTGCCGTCCGGCGTCTGAAAAATGGGGTGGCTTTTTGAATATGATAATGGTAGAATGAAATTACAGTATTCAACCCACTCGAAAGGAGCCTCCATGGAAAACGAAAACCGCTACAAGAAACTGACGTTGCTGCACTCCAACGACATGCACGGCGATTTCCTCTCGGAGACCGCCGATGAGAAGCTGATCGGCGGCGTGTCGATGCTTTCCGGCTACATTAATAAAGTACGCGCGGAAGAGAAGAATACGCTCTATGCGATTGCCGGAGACATGTTCCGTGGGTCGGTCATTGACTCGGAATACCACGGCATTTCGACGATCGAGATCATGAATATGCTGTCGCCGGACGTCGTAACGATCGGCAACCACGAGACGGACTACGGCGTCGCGCACCTTTTGTTCCTTGAAAAGTGCGCGAAATTCCCGATCATCAATGCGAACCTCCACATCCGCACGAACCACGCGCCTCTGTTCCAGCCGTTCAAGATCATTGAGATCGACGGCATGAAGATCCTGTTCATCGGCATCCTGACGGAACAGGTGCTCGCGCAGACGAAGAACGACAACCTGATCGGCACCCTCGTCGACATTGACGAGGCCGCGCTGGAAGTCGGTAAGATCTGCAATGCGTACAATTCCCTCGACATCGATTTCACGGTCCTCTTAACGCACATCGGTTTCGAGGAAGATAAGGAACTTGCGGCGAAACTCGACCCGGCATGGGGCGTGGACGTCATCATCGGCGGCCATTCGCATACGTTCATTACGGAGCCCGCGGTCGTGAACGGCATTCCGGTCGTGCAGGCAGGTACCGGCACGGACCAGATCGGGCGGTTCGACATCGTCATTGACACGGACAATAACTGCATCGAAAGTTACACGTGGAAGAGCATTCCGATCACGAGCGAGAATTGCCCGAGAGACGAGGAACTCGAAAAGCTGATCACGACCTACAAGAGCCGGACGGACGTGAAATACGGCCGTGTCGTGACCCGGTTCGCGAAGAAACTGACGCACCCGTCCCGCATTCAGGAAACCGAACTCGGCGGCGTTTTCTCGGATGCGTTGAAGAACAGCCTCGGCCTCGACATCATGCTGCTCGGTTCCGGCTCGATCCGGACGGAGGAACTCGGACCGATCGTGCTTTTCCAGAACCTCGTGGAGGCCTTCCCCTACGACGATCCGGTGTACATGGTCTACGTCACCGGCGCGCAGTTAAAGGCAATGCTGTTCCATATGCTGCGTGACGAGGTCTGGGCGGGAGCGCATTGCGAGTTCTATCAGTTCTCTGAGGGCCTGCACGTCGTCTACGACCGGAAGACGCGCGAAATGAAGGAATTCACGTTTGAGGGACAGCCGGTCGATCCGGAACGCAAGTTCCGCGTCGGTCTGCAGATGTTCCATTTCAACAACGTGGACCTTGGCTTCGGCATCCAGAAGGCGGACCTGGAGAAGAACGGCGACCCGCGTGTCGTCACGACTTCCTGCCGCGACGTCATTGACGAGTATCTGTCGAAGCATCAGCATCTGAACCGGGAGAATCTGGACCGGCTGATCCTGCTGTAAAGAGAGCATAAGAATAAAAACCGCCCGCCGAGAGCGGCTCCTGCAAGAAAGCAATATCGTTTTCTGAGAATGGCATGATCTTCGGGTCATGCCATTTCCGGTTCCGTCAGTTCATTCAGCGGGATGAATCTGATCAGATCGAAAAGAATTTGTGCCATAATGAAAACACTTTGCCGTTTTCAAACGTTATAAGAGTGAAAGCCGAAGGAAAGGAGGGTGTCATGATTGCAGAACTATATACCGTGTATCGGGCAGAACTGTTGAAATATTGCTGTATGATATGCGGAAATGTCAGTGATGCAGAAGATCTGCTGCAGGAGACCTTCATGAAGGCACTTTCCAATCTGGATCTTCTGGAAGAATTGGGGGAGAAAGAACGACGGGCCTGGTTGTATAAGGTGGCAAGAAACCTGTTCTATGATGCATGCCGAAGACGAACCGTAGAGAAGAACCACCGGATGCAGGCCGAAGAGGAAACCGACGGCGGGTTTTCAGAAGTTGAAACTGCCATGATCCTCTCCTCGCTGCCGCCGGACCTGTCTCAGCTCTTTATCAAACGGTACTTTGACGGGTACACGTCAAAGGAACTTGCAGAGGAATACGGGCTCTCACCGTCAGGAGTCCGGGCCGCACTGAGCCGCGCCAGAAAGCTCCTGGGAGAAAAACTGAAATAGTAACGGAGGAAGAATCTCATGAAGAAGAACAAAATGATCAATGCCGCAACCTGCGACGCGAGAACCGTAACGGAAGAAAGCCTTGCCGGGTATGAGAAGATCACCATCAATGCTGCGATCCTGATTGTCGGTGAGCGTTCCAAGGAACTGCTGAACAAATACCCTGTGACCATGAATGTGGCTCACGTCACGGAACTCCCGGACGGACAGGATATCACTGTAAAAAGCATCAACGGCAAGGGCGAGATCGGTCCGGATGCCGATGGAACCGGCGTCTTCCTGGTGGCCAACGGTAAGCTTTTCATTGCCGACGGCAGTCGGGAAGCGGTAAAGAGCTATTATCGCATTATGGTGAACGGAAAAGTCCTGATGCCGAAAAGCTATGAGGGCCAGTTTTCGAACATTCAGGTGAGCGGAAAGACCGTATATTATCCGGACGGTGCAACGATCCTGAAGACTGATACGGAGATCGACGATTTGTTTATTTCAAGAGCTGCGAACACTCTGTACCATTGCACCGGAACTCTTTTCTTTCTGGATGACGGGATCGTTACGGAACAGCTGTTTTCAAAAGGGCTGAAGTTTTCCGCAAAGAAGGTCGTGATCGCAGAAAGCCTGCTTGGCAAACTGGTTTCTCTCTTTGATGAAAAAACAGAGATCAAGAAGGTTCCGGACGGTACGAAACTCATCGATGACGATCTGGAACTGAAGACGAAAACCGTTAAGAAGAATGGAACGAAACTCTATGTCGCAGGCGACGTTTCCATCAAGGATGCAGAAGCGCTCTCTCTCATGGAATACTTGTTTGCAGACGGTACCGTCAGCATAAGTAAAGGATTGGAAGATGCCTTTGACAAAATCGAGAGCGAATATGACAAGTTGAGGATCATTGATCCGGACGTGGGCTATATCGTGGATCGCCCCATGGTTAAAGTCGGAGTTGCAGTCCTTGGGAAGTATCCAAAAGGCGTTCGCATCGAAGATTGCGCAAAGGTCGCCCTATCCGAAAACCTGAGTGCGGAAGACATCATGGAGAAACTGAATATCGAAGATTGCGCTTTGGTTATTTGCACGAAAGAGCAGGAAGAGGCCGTCAATATGATTGCGGAGGACGTAGCCATGATTCAGGTGTCCGGGCAGGATTCGGACGATGAAGACGGTGAGGATGGAATGGTTGGCGGAATGCTCGGCTCCTTCCTCGGTAAGCCGAAGGATACCCAGGTGATCAACGCTTCCGAGTATAAAATGTAAAGGCCCCGGCAAGCGGCTGTCATGAACCATATGGAGCAGATGATGCTTCGAATGACCGAGCTCCAACCCAAAATCCCATCCTGGGCAAAGGCCGAACACATGGAACTCTGTATTCCCCAGAAAGAACTCTGGAAATATGCAGATGAGCCTTCCCGAGTGATGACCAAAAAGCGCAAAAAGAACCAGGCGGGAGAAGTCTCATAAAGGGACTCTCCCTCCCGGCCTTTTTGCGTAATAATTCCTTACTCCAGCACCGTGATTCTTCCGTCTACGACGGCATCCAGCCCGTTGTTCGTCGAGAAGTATTCCTCAATGATGTTGTTCACTGAAGTCGCGACGATCCGCGGCTTCATGTTTTTCTTCACTTCCTCGAGCGGAACGCCGAAGAACTCGTCAAAGTTATTGTAGTGATAATCCTGAATGCCGAGGCGGATCTGCATGTCGTCGGTGACGGGCTCGCCTTTGAAGGTCAGGGATTCGATCGTATGCGTCGACTTCCGGTAGGTGACGCGGAGGGCGGAAGAGAACTGATAGAACTCTGTCTCGCCGACCCAGGCTTCATCCCGCATCAGGTGCTGCACGATCGCCCGAAGCTGCTTGCCGGTCACTTCCACCATGTAGACCGGCCCGTCGAACGGCGTATTTTCAAGCATGTCCTGATACTCAATGACCGGCCCGAGCTCCTTCTTCCGGATGGAGCCGGAACCGAAGAGCATCACGTCGTAGCTCGCTTCATCCGCCATCAGGTCCGCGTAGAGATTGCCCATCTCGGTTTCCTGCTCGCGGCTCGGATGGGTCAGTTTCCTGGCCCAGCGCGTGATGACGCGCTTGTATTTGCTGTCGGTCTCGGTCCGGTAGCTGTCCACGAGGTCCGCCATGATCGGATCTGCCGGCGCGGTGTCCTCATTGATCGGAACGCATTTCCACTTGAACTGCTCGACCGTGTGCGTGTCCTGATCGTACTGCAGGTCGATCTGACCGATGATGCCGGTCCCGGTGCCCGCCTGCACGATCGGGATGCCGTTCACGTACTCCGGCTTTTCCATGAACGTGTGGGAATGGCCGCCGATGATCATGTTCACGCCCCATTCGGGATCCAGCTTTTCCGCAAGCAAGAGGTCGTTTTCGAGGCCGATGTGCGTCAAGAGGACCGTGAGATCCGTCCGGACCGTGCGGTAGTTGTCGCAGATGATGCCGACTTCCTTCGCGGCGGCCTCGAGGTCAATGAACGTGCCGATGATCTTCTCTGACTTCGTGGACGCCAGCACCTCCTCGGTCAGGATGCCGATGAACAGGATCCGCATGCCGCCGATGTCAATGTTTATGTACGGCGTGAAGACGCGGGCGTTGTTCATCGTGATGAACAGGTTTGCGTTCACGATCGGGAATTTCGCGCATTTTTCGAGGAACAAAAGGTGCGCGAACCCGTAGTCGACCTCGTGGTTGCCGATCGTGGCAACGTCCGGCCGCAGGTTGTTCATGAGATCAATGGTCGACAGCCCCTGATACTCCGAGTCAATGATCGACCCCCGGAACATGTCTCCGGCGATGGCGTAGATCACGTTTTCACGCTCTTTCCGCACTTCATTGATGTATCCTGACAGGCGCGCGAGACCGCCGGTCTCTTTTCCGTCCGTCGTTTTCGGAAGAAAATCGCCGTGCAGGTCGTTGGAATGTAGAATTGTGAGTTTCTTGATATTTCCGGCCATGGGAGACTCCTTTCGGGCTAGATGATAAAATCATTATACACGAAAGATCAGGAATAATCCATCGAAAACTTGCATTTTCCATGCGACATCAGTAGAATAAAAACAGGGCCAGTGAAGGCGAAGAATCGCCTTCCATCCCCAAAGGAGTGCATATGATTTTTGAATTGGAAAATGAACGGTATCTCGTGCGGGTCGCCTCGAAAGGCGCAGAACTTTTGGGCTTGTACTCCAAGGAGACGGAGCGGGAGTATCTCTGGCAGGGCGCGGCGGAGGCGTGGGATCATCATTCGCTGCTGCTGTTCCCGTGCTGCGGGCGGATCGACCGGAGCCGGATCATTGCGCGGGGGAAGGAGTATCCGCTTCCGATGCACGGGTTCGCGATGAACCGCGAGTTTTCCTACGTATCAGAAGATGAAAACAGCCTCGTTCTGGAACTTGCTTCCGACAAGGACACGCTCCGGCAGTTCCCGTACCGCTTCCGCCTGCAGGTGACGTTCACGCTTTTTGACGACTGCATTGAAGAGGCGTTTTCGGTCATCAATGACGATACGGTGCCGATGCCGTTTTCTCTCGGCGGGCATCCCGCGTTTTTCTGCCCGGTGGATTTAGAGAGCGCTGCGGCGGACTGCGTGCTGGAATTCGACCGGCCGCAGGAGATCGTGGAGCATGCGCTCACCGAAGGCACGCGCCTCATCATTCCGGGAGAGGAGACGCCTTTCCTGAACGGTACGACGGTGCATCTTTCGAATTCGTTTTTCAATGACGGACCGAAGGTCCTTTCCGGCGTCGACGCGGATTTCGTGAGGCTTCGTTCCGAAAAAACGGGGCATTTCATGGAGATGGGCATCAGCGGGTTCCCGTTCATGACGCTCTGGGGGCAGCCCGGGCGGATGACGGTCATTGCCGTTGAACCCTGGTGCGGCACGTCGGACGTCGAAGGAACGGACCACGTCTGGGAAACCAAGTTCGGCAATGAGATCGCCGGACCCGGGGAGACGTTTGAGCGGAAGTTTACCTTCCGGCTCGGATAACTGAGTGAAAGCGCAGAAAACGCTTGACAATGTGTTGCTTCAGCGCTATACTAGGCTAAACCGTTGAGGGAGAGTAAGTAGGTTCCGCCTCTTTGAACGAGCGATTCGCCGACGGTGTGAGGGCGATGAAAAATGCGGAATTGAATGGACTTCCGAGGGCGACCGGAAAGGGAAACCGAGTATGGAAGACGGGGTGACGCCCCGTGAACAAAGTCAGCGTATGTCAGTACGCGTGAGGTGGGCGCAGAATACCGCGCCAAGCCGGGTGGTACCGCAGGATCAGTCCTGTCCCAGCGATGAGTTAATCGCGGGACGGGATTTTTTATTACCGGACCGCGGAGGGAAACGGGAGACGAGAAAGACAGAAAGAGAGGAAAGCAAAATGTCTACTACAAAAGAAATCCCTTACAAGATCTATTTGAGCGAGAACGAGATCCCGACCAAATGGTACAACCTTCGGGCGGACATGAAGAACAAGCCGGAGCCGCTCTATCATCCCGGCACGCATCAGCCGATGACGGCGGAAGACCTGAAACCCGTCTTCTGCGACGAACTCATCGCGCAGGAACTCGACGACACGACGCCGTACATCGAGATCCCGGAAGAGATCCTTCATTTTTATAAGATGTACCGGCCCGCGCCGCTCGTCAGAGCGTATTATCTTGAGGAAAAGCTCGGCACGCCGGCGAAGATCTACTACAAATTTGAGGGCAATAACACGTCCGGCAGCCACAAACTGAACTCGGCGGTCGCGCAGGCCTACTACGCGAAGAAGCAGGGCTTAAAGGGCGTGACGACGGAGACCGGCGCAGGGCAGTGGGGCACGGCGCTTTCGATGGCGTGCGCGTTCTTCGGTCTGGACTGCAAGGTCTACATGGTCAAGGTCTCTTACGAGCAGAAGCCGTTCCGGAGAGAAGTGATGCGGACCTACGGCGCCAGCGTGACGCCGTCGCCGTCCATGGAAACCGCGATCGGACGGAAGATCCTCGAGGAGTTCCCGGGCACGACCGGATCGCTCGGCTGTGCGATCTCGGAAGCCGTGGAAGTCGCGACCTCGACCGAAGGCTACCGTTACGTGCTCGGCTCCGTCCTGAACCAGGTCCTGCTCCATCAGAGTGTGATCGGCCTTGAGACGAAGACGGCGCTTGACAAATACGGCATCAAGCCCGACATCATCATCGGCTGCGCCGGCGGCGGATCGAACCTCGGCGGACTCATTGCCCCGTTCATGGGCGAGAAACTCCGCGGCGAAGCGGATTACCGCGTGATTGCCGTCGAGCCGAAGAGCTGCCCGAGCTTCACGCGCGGCACGTTTGCGTTCGACTTCTGCGACACCGGCATGATCTGCCCGCTCGCGAAGATGTACACGCTGGGTTCCGGCTTCATTCCGTCCGCGAACCACGCCGGCGGCCTCCGGTTCCACGGCATGAGCCCGGTACTGTCGCAGCTCTACCACGATGGCTACATGGAGGCGGTCGCGGTCGAGCAGACCTCGGTCTTTGAGGCGGCGGAAGAGTTTGCGCGCTGCGAAGGCATCCTGCCCGCGCCGGAAAGCTCTCATGCGATCCGCGTCGCGATCGACGAGGCCTTGAAGTGCAAAGAGACCGGAGAAGCGAAGACGATCGTTTTCGGCCTGACCGGAACCGGGTACTTTGATATGGTAGCTTATGAGAAGTTCCACAGCGGCGAAATGACGGATTACATCCCGACCGACGAAGAGATCGCGGCCAGCGTCGCGAAGCTTCCGAAAATGTGAACAATGAACGAAAAACAGGCGAAGGCGGAAGAGAGCATTCAGAAGAAATTTCATAAACGGCTGTTTACCCCCTTCGCGAAGGCTTGTAAAACCTACAGGCTGATCAGCGAAGGGGACCGCATCGCGGTCTGCATTTCGGGCGGCAAGGATTCCATGCTGATGGCGAAACTGTTTCAGGAGATCCAAAAGCACCGTCAGATGGAGTTCGAACTGGTCTTCCTCGTCATGGACCCGGGTTACCGGCCGGAAAACCGCGCGCTCATCGAAGAGAACGCGGCTTCCCTCGGCATTCCGGTCACGATCTTCGAGAGCACCATTTTCGACACCGTGGACGTCATTGAAAAGAGTCCGTGCTATCTTTGCGCGAGGATGCGCCGTGGATATCTCTACAGCAGGGCGCGGGAACTCGGCTGCAATAAGATCGCGCTCGGACATCACTACGACGACGTGATCGAGACGATCCTGATGGGGATGCTGCACGGCGGGCAGATCCAGACCATGATGCCGAAACTGCACAGCACGAATTTCCCGGGGATGGAGCTCATCCGGCCGATGTATTTCGTCCGGGAGAGCGACGTCATTGCCTGGCGCGATTACAATGACCTTAAGTTTCTGCAGTGCGCCTGTCATTTCACGGAGACCTGTTCGACCGTCTGCGAAGACGGGACTTCCGAGTCCAAGCGTCTCGAAGTCAAGCAGCTCATCGCGGAATTGAAGAAGGACAATCCGTTCGTGGAGGCCAACATCTTCAAGAGCGTGGAAAACGTCATGCTGGACACGGTCATTGCCTACAAAAAGGACGGGGTCCGGCATCATTTTCTCGACGATTACTGAGGAACGTTTCGAACACCCCGGGCCGGAAAGGCCGGCAGTGGCTGAAAAAGGAGACTGCAATGCAAAAAATCCCCTTACGAAAAAGGATCCGCTACTGGCTGGATCGCAGGATGACGAAAGGCACTTCCAGCATGGTCAAGCTGCTGCTGATCGCCGTGCTGTTCATGGTGATTCTCGTCACTGCGCTCGTCCTTCTGTTCCACCTGCAAAAAGAAGGAAAACAACCGCTCGCGGTCTTCTGGGACAATCTGCGTTCGGCCATGTCCTCCTCCTTCCCCTCGTCGGATTCCGGCAATCTTCTCTACATTATCTTATACACTTTGCTTGGGCTGACCGGAATGATCTTTACCGGCATGCTCATCGGTATTTTTTCCACGTCGATGCGCGGAAAGCTGCTGGAGCTGCAGAAAGAAAACCCGGAGATCATGGAAGAGGGGCATATGGTCGTGCTCGGGTTCCGGCGCGGGGAATACGCTCTTCTTGCGGAACTGATGGAGGCGGCGCACGGGAAGAAGCAGACGATCGTTGTCGCCGAGCAGATGGAACGCATGGAGATGGAAAAGGCCATCCGGATGAACGTCAAGGTGCCGAAGAACATCTCGCTCATCACCATCAATGCGGATACCGAAAGCGCGGCGGCGCTGCAGTGCTGCGGCATTGACCGGACCTCGAGGATCATTGTCAACACGCGGGAAACCGGGCGGACCGTGAAAACGTTTCTTGCGGTGAACATCATCCTCAGGAACAGCGAGACCCGCCCGAAAATCGTGACGACCGTCGATGCGGATGCCTCCGCCTTCCCGGAGGACCTGCTTTCCGACGAGAACGTCTCGATGCTTCATTCCGCCAATGTGGTCGCGCGGATCGTCGCTCATGCTGCCACGCAGACGGGCATTTTCGATGCTTTCCTGGACATGATCGATTTCGAGAACTTTGAGTTCTATTTCGAGACGAAGGAAGAGATGTACGGCCTGCCCTTCTGGAAAGCGGTCCTGTCCGGAACGAACGGCATTTTGACCGGACTGTTCCGGGACGGAAAGGCGTTACTGAATCCGGCGCCGGAAACGGTCATCCTGCAGGGAGATCTTCTCGTGGTCTTCGAGGAAAACCCCGGAGACATCCGCTTCATTGAACCGGAAAAGGAAACGGTGCCCGAATTCCTGCCCGCACCGGAGCCGGAGCCCGTGCCGGAAGTCGTGATCTTCGGCGGCGGCAAGGCACTCACCACGGTCCTCCGGGAATTGCCCGACCACGTGGAGCGGATCAAGATCATCGGCACGACGGAGGAAGACGTCGAGCGTCATCTCCCGAAGAAAAAGGAAGAATGCCCGTCGGAGATCGTCACGGATGCCAGAAACACGTCCTCACAGGCCAATCTGAAGGACATGGTGAAGGATGCGGCCCACGTCATCGTCCTTTCCGACCGGAAAAAGAAAGAGGAAGAAGCCGATACCGAGACGATGGTCCGGATCATGCGGCTGAGAAATATCAAGAAGCAGTTCGGATATCCGTTCACCATCACGGCGGAAATGCGCTGTGAGAACAACCGCAAACTGATTGCGGGAGGCGAACGCGAGGACTTCGTCGTCGCAACCGACCTGTCGGCCATGATGCTCGCCCAGATCTCGGACGACACGCGGCGGATCTCGTTGTTCAATGAACTTTTGGACGAGGGCGGTTCGGAAGTGTATCTGAAACCGGCCGCTGACATGAAAGTGACCGGAGAGCGGATGTCGGCCCGCGAGCTCAGGCGCCGGGTCTATCAGTACGGATACATCACAGTCGGCATCCGGACGAAAGAGGATCCGTTCCGGGTATTGGATGACAATGTTACGATGCTGTTGAACAGCGATGACCGGCTGGTACTGATCGGCGAGAAGTGACCGGCAAAAAAAGCAGAAACGTTTGTTTTCAAGGGGTTTTAGGCGCTTATGCGTAAAAACCTCTTGATTTTTGTGACAATTTGTGTATAATCACAATTGGTCTCCTGCCGATTCATGCGGCGGGACTCATGCAAAAAAGACATGTAAAGGAGAAAAAACATGAAGAAATTTGTAGCACTGTTTCTGGCTGCACTGATGATTTTCGCATTGGCAGCCTGCCAGAAGCCGGAAGAGACGAAGGAAACGGAAGCGCCGACCACCGCAGCTCCGACCGAAGCACCGACGACCGAAGCGCCGACGGAACCTGAAGTGGATGAGACGGAAGCCAAGGCAGACGAAGGCCACGATGCGTGGGTCGCTCACGGCCAGTATCTCCTGGCGGACGGCACGGAGAACAGCTGGAACGGCAAGGACACCGAGCTGTACGAAGCATCCGCATTGAAGGCGATCAGCCTGGCTGACGTGAAGGCCATCGACGAGGACCTTTACAACACGCTGAAAGAAAAGGACATCAAGTTCCTGTACACGATCGACCTGATCTTCGGAACGAACGATGCCGGCTGGTCCACGAACTTCTTAAAGGACGGCCAGCTCTACAAGGCGAACGGCTCTTATGCGTTCAAGGTCGCGCAGTGCACGGTTGACATTGACGGCGACAACAAGGTCTATGCGGAAGATCAGTGGATCTCCGATCCGAAGACCGCGCATGTGGAATCTTTGACTCCTGAAACCGCGTTCTATCCGACGTGGCAGGAAGAAAAAGATGAGAACGGCTTCTCGTGGGCAGACAACCCGGTCGCCATCGGCGGCGCAGGTCTCTATACCCTCGTGATCGCTCAGTACAATGCTGTTTCCGCAGCCGCCACCCCGGGATACGGCGTCGGCCTCATCCTGAAGGAAGCGAAGGAAGGATTCGATTATGAGATCGTCGAGACGTTCGTTCCGGCAGATCATACCTTCGGCATCGTCGGCGGGTTTGAAGGCTCCAACTGGGGCGGAGACGGTCCCGACGTGGAAATGACCTCTGAAGACGACACCGTCTGGACCGGCATGGTCGAACTGAAGGCCGGCGACGAGTGGAAGATCCGCTGCGACAACTCCTGGGACGTGAAGGACTGGGGTGCAGAAGACGGCAGCAACTTCAAGGCCGAAGAAGACGGCACCTATGAAGTCACCATCGACTTCAGCGGCGACGCGGCTGTGATCACTGTCGAAAAGCAGTAATCCGTTTTACTCCCGAGGGGGCTCCATTGTATGGGGCCCCTTCGGTTTCTCTTTTCAGCGTTTTTTGAGAGGAGATAACAGCAATGAAATATAAGAAATGGCTCTCGACGGTGTTGGCGGTCCTGCTCGTGGTTTCCTCGGCAGCCTGCGCGACGCCCAAGGATCCGGCTTCTTCGGAAGCGGATCCCGAAACTTCAACTCAAGAAACCGCTGAACGGCCGACAGAGACCGTTCCGGACGACTCCACGGAAGAGGCTGCGGATGTGATCCCGGAATTACCGGAATTCGCGGACGATTACGTGGATTCTTTGCCTTTGAACGCGGAAGACGGACTGACGCTCCACGCATTCAACTGGACGTACCGGGAGATCACGGCCAATCTTGAGAACATCCAGAACGCCGGATTCAAGAGCGTTCTGACGATGCCGGTCCAGCAGCCGAAGAGCGGCGGCGCACAGTGGTGGGCCTTCTATCAGCCGCTCGGCTTTTCGATCGGCGACCAATCCAGCCTCGGAACCAAAGAAGAACTGATCACGCTTTGCGAAGAGGCGGACAAGCTCGGCATCACGATCCTCGCGGACATCGTGGTAAATCACCTTGCGACGACGGACGACGAGGGCAAGGAAGAAGACGGGACGCCCATGGTTTCTCCGGCGGTCGAGGCCTACGAACCGGTGATCTACGCGAACCGGAACGAGGACACGGACGGCACCGGCGTGACGTTCCATCATAACAAGAACGCGACGGGTTCCGGCGCGGACACGCAATACTATGCCTACGGAAATCTTCCGGACCTGAACACGGGCAATGCCTACGTGCAGTCCCGCGTGCTGTCTCTTTTGAAGGAGTGCATTGACGCCGGCATCGACGGCTTCCGCTTCGATGCGGCCAAACACGTGGAGACTGCGGACGATCCGGACTATCCGAGCGATTTCTGGGAGAAAACCCTCGAAGAAGCGAAAAACTATTATCGTGAAAAAACGGGAAAGGAACTCTATGCCTACGGCGAAATCCTGAACGCGCCGTCGGGCCGGAGCCTTTCAAACTATACAAAGCGCATGCGGATCACGGACGACGGATTCACGGCGCAGTTCAAGAACGTCTTTGCGACGAAGGATCCGACGAAGATCCTGGACGCGGAACTGAAGACGGAGGATGCGACCGAGCTCATTGCCTGGGTGGAAAGCCACGACGAATACGTGACGACGAAGACGCATTATTCAAACGTGCGGGTCGCCAAGTTCTGGTCGGTCATTGCCGCGAAGAAGGGGCTCGGCGGGCTGTTCCTTGCGCGGCCGACGGACGAACTTACGGTCGGAGAGATCGGCAGCTACGGGTTCGAAAGTGAATACGTTGCGGTGAGCAACCGCTTCCACAACCGCTTTTACGATGCGGAATCCTACGAATCCGTCGACGGCAGCTGCTATGTGAACGAAAAAATCAAGGAAGGCGATCAGGGCGCGCTGATCTTAAACGTCGGCGACGTGGATCCGGAAGCGGTCGTGAAGGTCGCGGTCCCGCACCTTGAAGACGGATATTATTACGACGCGCTGACCGGAATTCAGATCCCGGTCTGGAACCATACGGCTTACGTGCAGTTCGAGGCGAACGGCATGGCCGTCGTCACACGCTCGAAAGACGTGCACCCCGTGTCGGAGGTGTCCGAGCGGGACTGCTCCTTCGTCGGAAACAAGACAGTGACGTTAAAGGTCCGGAATTGCGACGAAGCGTATTACTGGTTCAATGAGGACCGCGAGACCGTGTTCCCGATCGAGGACAGCGAGGAGATCACCCTGAAGGACCATACGGAAGACGGAACCGTCGTCCTGCACGTGTATACCCGGAAGGGCATCAATGAATTCGAGCAGAGTTTCACCTATTCGGAAGTGCAGCTCATTGAAGGAAAATTCAACGTCATCAATCTGGACGAAAAATACTTAAACGGCGAGTACGAACTGTATCTCTGGCGCTGGTCGCCCGGCGAGTGGACGAAGGACTACGAGATCCGGGACGGCGTGCTGCTTGTGGATACGACCGGAATCACGGGCTTTTTGGTGGCGGTTTTTGAAAAGGGATACGAAGTTCAGGATACGTCGAAATGGGATCCGAACGTCTTAAAACAGAGTGCCGACATGAAGGGCGACATTCTGAAGGAAGGATTCTTTGACCTCGGCGGATTCTGATCCCGGGCCATGATGCAGAAGGAGATGGTTTTATGAAGAAGCTCATTGCACTTGTTACGGCGTTTCTTCTTGCGGTCTTGTTCGTGACCGGCTGTGAGCAGCCGAAAACGACGGACACGCCGGAAACGCAAGCGACGGAGGCGACGATGGCGCCGACCGAGCCGACCGAGGCGACCGAGGACGAAGGTCCCGACGATGTGCCGATCGCACTGACCCCGGCCGGGAATGTCGTGGCGCAGTATGCGAAGGACGACACCGATTATGCGTCGATGCCGGCGGAAAAGACGAAGACGGTCCGGCTCCATTACCGGAGAAACGACGATTCCGCCAATGACCGCGCATGCTACGAGCCCTGGAACGTCTGGGCCTGGGATGCGGCGAACGGCGGGAACGGAGATGCCTACCCGTTCACGGGATACGATGATTTCGGCGTTTACGCGGATCTGAGTCTCGAGGTCATTGCCGGCGGCAAGGATACCGACAAACTCGGCTTCATCGTCCGGACGGACAACTGGGCGAAAGACCCCGACGGCGACCGCTTCATCGACGTGCTTCCCGAGACCCCGGGCGGCCTTCAGAACGTCTACGTCCGCACGACCGAATCGACGGTCTTCGATACCGCGGACAATGCCTGCAAATCCATCGTGAGTTATGCGATGCTCCGCGATTCCCGGACGATCAGCGTGTACTTCAAGCCGCTTGCGAACGATTTCCGGTCGTACCGCCCGCGCTTTACGATGACCTGGAACGGGAAGGAATACGATGCGTTCACGATGGACGAATACGACTCGTCCATGAAGCGGGCGGACCTGCTCCTTTCGGACGACGTGGACATTGCCGACGTCGTGACGGTCGCGTACCGGTTCGATTCGACCTGGATCAACCGCGTGGAACTGATGATGACGAATTATTTCGATACCGAAGAATTCAATGAGAAATATGCGTATGACGGCGACGATCTCGGCGTGACGTTCGACGACGAAGAAAAGCCGGCGGCGACGACGTTCAAGGTCTGGGCGCCGACCAGCACGAAGATGGTGCTGAATCTTTACAATACCGGCGATTACGAGACGGAGAAGGAACCCGCCGCTACGTATGAAATGACGAAGGGCGAGAAGGGCGTGTTCAGTTACACGGTTCCGGAAGACCTCGACGGCAAGTATTACACCTACACCGTCACGAACCAGAAGGGCACCAATGAAGTCGTCGATCCGTACGCGAAGAGCGCCGGCGTGAACGGCCGCCGCGGCATGATCGTGAACTTCACGAAGCTGAACGCTTCGATCGAGGGCTGGGCTTCCGACGAGCGTCCGTTTACCGGAAAGAACGTCGATGCGGTCATCTACGAGGCCCACGTCCGCGACATGACGATCAGCGAGACGAGCGGCGTCACAAAAGAGTACCGGGGCAAGTTCCTGGGGCTCGCCGAAACCGGCACGACGTACACGAAGAACGGCATCACGGTCACGACCGGTCTGGATCATCTGAAGGAACTCGGCGTTTCCCACATCCAGATCCAGCCGTTCTACGATTATTCCTCGGTCGACGAAACGACCTCGGGGAACGAGATGTCGGCGGAGAACTACAACTGGGGCTACGATCCGCAGAACTACAACGTTCTGGAAGGCAGTTATTCCACGGATCCATATGACGGCTACGTCCGGATCCGGGAATTCAAGACGATGGTCATGGCCATGCACGAAGCGGGCCTCTCCATCAACATGGACGTGGTCTACAACCACACCGCCGCTTCGGAAAACTCGAACTTCAACCTGCTCGTACCGTATTATTACTACCGCACGAAGGCGAACGGCGCGTTCTACAACGGCTCCGGCTGCGGCAATGAACTGGCGTCGGAGCGCTTCATGGTGAACAAGTTCTTCCGTGAATCCTGCAAATTCTGGATCGACGAATACCACCTGTCGGGCTTCCGTTTCGACCTCATGGGCCTCATTGACAACCAGACGATGATCGACATTTACCGGGACTGCGAAGCCCTGTATCCGAACATCATGGTCTACGGCGAGCCCTGGACCGGCGGCGCCACGAAGTTAAAGGACGGCACGAGTTCGGAAAAACTCTCGTCCCAGACGACGAAACAGGAATCGCTGGCGCAGGACTTCTTCTCGGGAGAAGGCGTTCTGGTCGGCGCGTTCAACGACGTGATCCGGAACGCGATCCGCGGCGACAACAGCCCTGGAAAGGGCTTCGTGCAGGGCAATGCGACGACGTCCTCGGAAATCGCAATGTGCCTCGTCGGACGCTTCTCGAAAGGCACGGTGAAGGCGCAGAAGATTGATCCGAATCTGGTGCTGAACTACGCGTCCTGCCACGACAATTACACCTTGTACGACCAGCTCGTTCAGACGATGAACGAAGAGCGTCTGCCGGCTGCGTACCTGCAGGCGGAAGCCATCGTCTTCCTTTCCGAAGGCGTGCCCTTCATCCAGGAAGGCGAGGAGTTCATGCGGAGCAAACTGGATCCGGAAACCGGAAAGTACTCCGGAAACTCCTACAACGTCGGCGACTTCATCAACGTCATGGATTACTCCCTGAAGGTCGAGCACCTCGACGTTTATGAGAAGATCCGTTCGCTCATCGGATTCCGGAACGATCAGCCCGCATTCCGTCTTTCGAAGCGGGAAGACATTGACAACCGCGTTCAGAACGTCACGGGTACGAAGGGGACGGTCCGCTTCGACGTCGAAGACATGACCGTGATCCATGCGTCTTCCGGCGGCACGTTTGAAATCGACGGCACCTGCCGGGTGATCTATTCGACGCAGGGTATCAGGGAAGAGACCGTGACCGGATCGATCACGCTGAAAGCGAATGAGTCGGTCGTGCTCCGAAAGGTCGACGGAGATGTTTAAGCACGGGGAAATCAGCACGGAAGTTGACAAAAAGCCGTTCTTTTTCACGCTGATCGCGTTCACGGTCTCATTGGCGGCGGCCGTGGTCATCCTGGTCGTGTTTTGGGGCAATGCCCTCTCGATCTTCGCGGCGGTCTTGCTGTTCATCGTGGCGATCTCGGCGGGGAGCGTGCTGCTTGCATTGCTGACCGACCGGGCCTACGTCGAAAACGACCGGCTGCATATGAGTTACATGTTCCGCCGGCGGGAGATTTCCCTTGACAAAATCGGTAAGATTTCATACAACGAAGATGTATATAAGGTATTCGGAAAAGACGGAAGTCTGATCGGTACGATCAACGGAAAACTGACCGGGATCGGGGACGTGATTTTCGAGCTGGACCGGAGGCAGGTACCGTTCGTCTGAGCGGTCATTGAGTTTCAGAATCTATTAAAGATCACAATAAAATAAACGGAGGAGAATATGGCAAATCTAAAGCTTTCCCACATCTACAAGGTCTATGATAACGGGCATAAAGCGGTGAATGATTTTTCCATTGACATTGCCGATCGCGAGTTCATCGTTTTCGTCGGTCCTTCCGGCTGTGGCAAATCCACCACGCTCCGGATGATCGCCGGACTGGAAACGATCACCGCAGGCGACCTCTTCATCGGCGACACGCTGGTGAACGACATGGAGCCGAAGGACCGTGACATTGCAATGGTGTTCCAGAGCTACGCTTTGTATCCGCACATGACCGTGTACGAGAACATGGCCTTCGGTTTAAGAAACCGGAAGATGCCTGAAGCGGAAATCAAGGAACGTGTGCTGAAAGCGGCGAAAATGCTCGACATCGAGGATTACCTCGAGCGGAAACCGAAGGAAATGTCCGGCGGCCAGCGGCAGAGAGTCGCGCTCGGACGTGCGCTGGTCCGCGATCCGAAGGTCTTCCTTCTGGACGAGCCCCTGTCGAACCTGGACGCGAAACTCCGCGCGGCGATGCGTACGGAGATCACGGCGCTCCACAAGAGCCTGAACACGACGTTCATTTACGTCACGCACGATCAGGTGGAGGCCATGACCATGGGCACCCGGATCGTCGTCATGAAGAACGGTTACGTGCAGCAGATCGATACGCCGATGAACCTGTACAATCTGCCGTACAATAAGTTCGTCGCCGGTTTCATCGGCACGCCGCAGATGAACTTCTTTGACGTCCGTCTGAAGCGGGAAGGCGACATTGTCGGCATACTTTTCGCGAACGGCGACGTGGCGAAGGTTCCGTATGAGAACGTTTCGAAGATCCACAGCCGTTATTTAACGGGCGAAGTGCCGGCCATCTTCGGCATCCGTCCCGAACACATCAATATCGAACGCGACGGCGGCGGCCTGAAGTTCGTCATCACGAACGTGGAACGGCTCGGCAATGAGACCATCATCCACGGCAAGCTCGGCGATTCGCTCGGTGAGTTCACGATGAAGGACGAGGGCAACAACATCGTCGTGAAGGTCGTGGACCGCGACGATCTCGCGATCGGCGACATCGTGTACGCGGTGCCGAACCCGAACAAGGTGCATTTCTTCGACGCCGAGACGGAAGTCACGCTGATGAACAAAATCCCGACCTACAATACGGTACCTGCGACCGTAAACGGCGACCGCATGACGCTTCTCGGGAATGCGGTGGCATTGCCGCCGGTCTTCGCTGCAGCACTCGGCGAAGCGGATCACTTCGAGTTAAGCATTCCGCCGCAGGCGATCGTGCCCGGCTCCGATTTCGCGCTCAAGGTCGCGCGGATCGAGAACGTCGACGGACAGAACCTCGCCTACCTTTCGAACGGCGACAGCTACCTCTTCGCATTGGTCGACGAGACGGTCACGGAAGGCCAGACCTACGGCTTCTCGCTTCTCAATGAGCAGCTGAATCTTACTGCGGACGGCGAACAGGTGCTCGCTGCGGTTTCCGAAGAAGAATCCTTCCTCGGCACCTTCTCCAAAGAAGAGCGGCACGAGAACGGCGGAAGAGTCTACCATTTCTTCTACAACATCGGCAATTATTCGCTGGAGGCGGAGCAGGAGAAAGGCTTCAAGATCAATGCGATCGACGGCGACAACTGCTACAAGAACACGTACCGCTACAGCGTGAACCGGAACGACATCCAGCTGACGGACGGCACTGCGCCGTGCATCACCGCCCCCGTGCTCGAACTGCTCGATTACGGCAACGTCTGCTTCGCGAAAGTCGACGCAGCGGGACAGAGCGTGCTCGTCAACGTACCGGCCGGGTTCGCGGATCCGGAAGTCCGGATCGCACTCAAGAGCGAGGACGTTTCGGTGTATTCAACCAGGATCGATATGAAGATCTGCTGACATGGAGAAGGAAGTCCGGGGCCGGGTCATTGAGATCGAACCGAACTCGAAGCCCTATCTTTTGAAGCGGCTCATTGCCGACGGATCCGACACGGCGCTCATTTTCATGCTGTTCATGGTGCTGTCGCTCCTCGTCATGAAAACGCCGCTGGCCTCGACCTATGACGCGCAGTACGCGCGGTACATGGAGATCCAGGATCAGGTGGTGGCCGAATACGGGAACGACGCGGAAAAGATCAGCGAAGTTCTGAACGCCCACGAGGAATATCAGTACGCGAGATTTGCTGCGAATCTTCATTCGTATCTTCTGAAGGTGCTCGCGGCAGTGATCGCCGAAGCGTTGGTGCTCGTCCTCGTCCCGCTTCTGAACCGCGACCGGTCGACCCCGGGGAAACTGCTCACCGGGATCATGCCGTTCTCGGAAAAGCGGCAGTCGCGGATCTCGTGGAAACAGGTCGTCGGACGGTTCCTGTTCGTGCTCATTCTCGACAGCCTGTTCTGGTATCTTCTGACGGGTATTTTAACGTTCCTGCTGATCCCGGTGCTCCGGCTGGTCGAGGTCCTGCTCAGCAAGAAAGACAAAACCATCTGTGACTTCGTCTCAGGTGTGATGATGATCGAAAAAGTATCTTACGACGGAATTAACTAACTCATTTCAAGGGAGGAAAGAGAGATGAAAAAAGTATTGGCAATCCTGCTCGCATTTGCAATGACAGTGGCGTTACTCGCCGGCTGCGCAGGCGGAAATGAGAGCAAGCCCACCTCAGGCTCAAACGACAGCGGCACGACGGCGCCCACGCAGTCGGGCGGCGATACCGGCAAGGGCGGCACGATCCGCGTCTGGGTCGGCGAAGAGTCGGCGGAATATTATCAGAAAGCGTGCGACGCTTATCTCGCAGCAAACCCCGATTTCGGATTCAAGATCGAAGTGAAGGGCATGGACACCGGTTCGGTGGCCGGCACGATCACGACGGACCCGGCGGCAGCGGCGGACATCTTCACGGTGGCGCACGACAACATCGGCAAGCTGGCGGCGAGCCAGTGCGCGAAGCCGATCACGGATCAGAGCCTCATTGACCAGGTGCTCGCGGACAACCCGCAGTCGTTCCAGAACGTCATTTATTCCGTGCTGGACGGACAGAAGTACCTGTACGGCGTTCCGTACATTTCGCAGGCGTTGGTGATGTACTACAACAAGGCGCTGGTCACCGAAGAGCAGGCGAAGACCTTTGAAGGCCTCCGCGAAGCGGCGGCGGAAGCGAACACGAAGGCCATCATCGTGACCGGCGACGACGGTTACAACAATTCCTTCGCGCTGCTTTCGAGAAAGGTCAGCAACAAGTCCACGACCGTGAAGATCTTTGAAGGCGCGGAAGCGGTTTCCGGCGGCTCCAAGGGCACGAGCTATTGTCAGGGCGACGATACGATCGCGACGTTCAGATGGCTGCAGAGCTATTTCGAGGATCCGAACGGCTTCAAGTGGGCTTCCCCGGACGGTTGGGAAAAGGACATGAAGAACCAGGGCGCGCTTGCGGTCATCAGCGGCTCCTGGAACTATAAGGCAGCGGCGGCTGCGCTCGGCGAGAGCAACCTCGGCATTGCATTGATCCCGACCTACAAACTGACCAAGGAATCGGTTGAGGGACTGAAGGACGTCAAGGAAGGCGATGAGTACCGCGGCGGCACGTTTGCGGACTGCAAATGCTTCATGATCAATGCCACGTCTGACGCGAGCAAGTACGTGAAGGAACAGGCGCTCATCAAGTACCTGTCCGGCAAAGAGATCCAGAACGAGTCGTATCTGGAAGCCATGAACGTTCCGGCATACGTCGGTGCGGCCGACTTCATCAAGCAGTGCTACGATGAAGGCAAGGTCAGCGAGAGCGAGTACAACCTGGCGGCAATGCAGGTCAGCATGGCCGAGTGGGGCATCCCGCAGCCGTTCCTGACCGGCACGCTGAACACCTATTACTATTCCAAGAACACGCCCGCGATCTTCCGCGCGATCATTGAGAAGAGCGCTTATCCGGCGACCGGCGACAAGGTCATTCAGGAAACGGAATCCTTAGACGGCATCCGGAAAGCCCTGTATCTCATTCAGTACATCTGGATGCACGGCGTGAATCCGAAGGAATTCCCGGCGACTTATCCTGCGGAGACCTGATGAACGGCCGCAAGGTCAATAAGTGTTTGCACGATTGAAACGATGGAGGGAATTATGGGTTCCAAAGTCAAAAATGCTCCGGGGGGAAAAGAAAACAAGATTGGTTTCTTTGAACGGATCGGCAAGGCGTTTTCGAATTTCGGAAAGCGGTTTGTGGACGGATCCATCGGAACCAAGCTGTCGCATTTCATCTTCGGCGCAGGCAATTTCTATCACAAGCAGTACATCAAAGGCGCGATCTTCCTGCTGATCCAGGCGGCGATCCTCGCATTGATGATCTTCTGCCCGACGATCAATAACACGCCGTACGGGTGGAAGGCATTGGCGAATCTCCCGTTGACGAACGTTTCGAAGGGCGGTTTCGATCCCGCGACCGGTGAGTTCACCACGGGCTCTGACTGCAAGCTGATGATCCTCTTCGGTTTTGTCACGATCGCCGTCATCATCATCTATTTTATCGTCTGGAATCTGAACATCGCGTCCTCGTACAAGGCGGACATGGACCGGAAGGTCGGCAAGAAACCGACGACGTTCAAGGAAGACCTGAAAGATCTTCTGGACGGCAAGTTCCACGTGCTGATGCTGACGCCGACCTGCATTGCGGCGGCAGTCTTCACGATCCTGCCGACGGCGTTCATGATCGCGCTCGCGTTCACGACGTACAACCAGCAGGACATGAACGAGATCGGCACGAACCTGTTCGGCTGGAACGGTCTGCAGAACTTCACGTCGGTGTTCACCGGAGAAGGTTCGCTCGGCGTCGAGATCAAAAACCGCTTCCTGCCGGTCCTCGGCTGGACGTTCATCTGGGCCATTTTCGCGACGCTGACCTGCTATTTCGGCGGCATCATCCTCGCCTTGCTCATTAACAAAAAAGGACTCAAGGGCAAAAAGATCTTCCGGACGGTCTTCATTATGACGATCGCCGTTCCGCAGTTCATTTCGCTCCTGGCGGTCCGGAACCTGCTCGGCGAGTACGGCCCGGTCAATGCGCTCCTGCAGAACATCGGTCTGATCGATAAACCGATCGGCTTCCTGGGGCTGGACATGAAGGACAGCGAGATCCTCGCGAAGGTGATGGTCATCGTCATCAACATGTGGGTCGGCATCCCCTATACGATGCTGATGACTTCCGGCATTCTGATGAACATTCCGTCCGATCTCTATGAGGCGGCGCGGGTGGACGGCGCGTCCACGATGAAGATGTTCTTCAAGATCACATTGCCGTACGTCTTCTTCATCACGACGCCGTACCTCATTTCCAGCTTCGTCGGAAACATCAACTCCTTCAACACGATCTATCTGCTGACCGGAGGCGGACCGACACACCTCGGCTATCAGGCCGGCGGTACGGATCTTCTGGTGACGTGGCTTTATAAGGTGACGATCGATCAGGGCTCGTATAACACGGGCGCGGTCATCGGTATCTTCACCTTCATCATTACCGCGACCATCACGCTCATCACGTATCGCCGAAGCAAGGCCTACAATGAGGAGGACACTTTCCAATGAGTATGATGAAAACGAAAAAATACAGAAGTCAGTCGCGGAGCCGGCGCGCCGGCCTCGCCGTAACCTATACGATTCTGACGATCCTGGGCATCATCTGGCTCATTCCGATCCTCTGGATCTTCCTCTCGGCATTCCGCTGCGAGTATCAGGAGGACGGCACGTTCATTGGAATCGTGACCAGCAACTTCTTCCCACGGGCCATCGGGTTCGAGAACTTCAAGAACCTGTTCACGGCGAGCTATTACGGCGTGGAATATGCGTTCCCGCGCTGGATGCTGAACACGCTCATCGTGGCCGTGGTCGACTGCCTGATCTCGACGTTCCTGGTACTGTCGGTGGCCTACTGCATGTCGAAACTGAAGTTCAAACTTCGTAAGCCGTTCATGAACATTTCCATGATCCTCGGTCTGTTCCCCGGATTCATGAGCATGATCGCGATCTACTTCCTGTTGAAGTCGATCGGTCTTACCGGAAATCCGGAGCATCCGGAGTATTCCATGATCGGCTTGATCCTCGCCTACAGCGCGGGTGCCGGCCTCGGGTTCCAGATTGCGAAGGGCTTCTTCGACGTCATCCCGAACGCGCTCGTCGAGTCGGCGAAACTGGACGGATGCACGAACTTCAAGATCTTCCGCAGGATCATCCTGCCGCTTGCGAAGCCGATCATCATCTATCAGGCCCTGATGAGTTTCACGGGGCCGTGGATGGATTTCATCTTCGCGAAAGTCATCATCGGCGCGGAGAACTCGCAGTATTGGACGGTATCCGTCGGACTGTATTCGATGATGTTCGGCAGCTATCCGGATCCGAACTGGTTCACTCAGTTCGCGGCGGGCTGCGTGATCGTCGCGATCCCGATCGTGACCTTGTTCATGTTCCTCCAGAAATACTACGTCGAGGGCGTGACCGCAGGCGCGGTGAAGGGATAAAGCAAAGATTCCCCGGTCACTGATCGAAATGGAATCATTTCAAAAACGTGCAGAATCGATGAGTTTCGATTCTGCACGTTTTTTATGGAACTGAGACGGTCAGGAATGATCCGAAAGAAAAAATATTTTCACAAAAGCCATCGTTAACAGAAATAATTGCGGATTATCTTATTATCACTTTACTTTTTACTGAGAAAGGGTATTATAGAAGAAGAACATCTTTGCGTCTCATGGAATCGGCCAACGGCGGGAGAAACCTTATGGATCAGACAGACATCAAACTCATCAATGCATTGTCCGAAAATGCCAGAGCGAGCGCGAGCACGCTTTCGGAACAAGTGAATCTTTCGGTTTCCGCAGTCATTGAGCGAATCAAAAAATTGGAAAACGCCGGCGTCATCAAGAAGTACACGACTGTTCTCGACGAACAGAAACTCGGCTTGGACGTCACGGCGTTTATTTGTGTGCTGATGGACCATCCGAAGTATAACGAGGGGTTCATGGCGTTTGCAGACAAAAAGCAGGCGATCATTGAGTGCAATTACGTCGCGGGCGATTACGACTATCTGTTAAAGGTCCGGACCGACTCCACGCACTCCCTGGAGCGCCTCCTCGACGAGGTCAAGGGTCTCCCCGGCGTCGGCCGGACGAAGACGATGCTGGTCTTGTCGGCTTCCAAACAGGAATACAGCCCCGGAGTGCCCGGGGTCGATCATAAATAATAAAAAGGACAGGTGAAAAAAATGATCATTGGCGTACCGAAAGAGATTATGCACGACGAGTATCGTGTGGCAGCGATCCCGGAAACGGTGAAAAAGTTCGTCGCGGACGGACATACCGTGTTGGTGGAAAAAGGCGCGGGCGTGGGTGCGTTCTTCCCGGACGAAGCGTATGCGGAAGCGGGTGCGGAGCTCATTGACGACGTGAGAGAACTCTACGACCGTTCAGCCCTCATCTTAAAGGTCAAGGAGCCGCTTTTCAATGAAAAGTACGGCGCGCACGAGATCGATCTCATGCATCGCGGCCAGTTCATCATCACCTTCATTCATCCGGCTTCTCCGGTGAACCACGAGATGGTGAAGAAGATGGCGGCGAACGGCATCATCGGCCTGACCCTGGACGGTGTTCCGCGTATTTCCCGCGCTCAGAACATGGACGCACTGACTTCCATGAGCACCTGTGCCGGCTATCGCGGTATCGTGATGGCGGCGGAGAAACTCGCGAAGTTCATCCCGAACATTTTCTGCGCAGTCGGCGCAATCAAGCCGGCGAACGTCATGGTCATCGGTACCGGCGTGGCGGGCCTGCAGGCTCTGGCGACGGCGAAGCGTCTCGGCGCCGTGACGTATGCGGCGGACATCCGTTCCGCAGCGCGCGAGCAGGCGCAGTCCCTCGGCGCGAAGGTCGTGGACCTCGGCATTCCGGATGAAGTGGCAGTTGCGGAAGGCGGCTACGCCAATGCATTGCACGGCGAGTGGCTCGAGAAGGAGCGCGAAGCGCTGCGTCCGGTCATCTCGAAGATGGACATCGTCTTCCTGTCGGCCCTTGTGCCCGGCAAGCTGGCTCCGGTCATGGTCACCGAGGACATGGTAAAATCGATGGCTCCGGGTTCCGTCATCGTCGACATCGCGATCGACCAGGGCGGCAACTGCGAGATCACGACTCCCGGCGAAGTCGAGACGAAGCACGGCGTCTGCCTGATGGGCGTCAAGAACATTCCGGGGTTCCTGCCGACGAGCTCGACCTGGATGTTCGCGCACAACATCTACAACCTGTCCAAGCACCTCATCAAGAACGATCGCGTCGAACTCGACCTGAATGACCCGATCGACGCTTCGATCCAGGTGACCGACGGCGAGAAGATCGTCCACAAGGGCGCGCTCGAAGCCATGGGCCTGCTGTAATTTCATATCGCACAGTCGCCGGCGCGCTCCAACATGGCATGTCCTTTCGGGGACCGCTCGCGCTTCAAGGTATCGGCACGATCACTTCGTGATCTTGCCAAATCTCGCGTAGCGGTTCTAACCTCAACTTCGCACGAGTGCTCGTTTCGCTAAGAACCGACGCTGCGTAAGTCCCCTGCAGGACATCCATGCTTGTTCGCACGCCGGCGACTGTTCGCCATAAGATTCTTAACAGGAGGTATTATGGAAATTTTAACCCACCCCGTCTGGGGACCGGTCATTCTGATTGGGGTATTTGTGGTGGCGTCCGTGCTCGGGTATATCATTATCAGAAAGGTGCCGAGCCTGCTGCACACGCCGTTGATGTCGGGCATGAACGCGCTTTCGGGCGTGACGGTGCTCGGCGCGCTGATCGCCGGCGTGGCGGCGTACAAGACGCAGTCGGTCGTGGTGCTCATCATTGCACTCGTCGCGGCGGCGCTCGCGATGGTGAACGTGGCGGGCGGCTTCTTCGTGACGCACAAGATGCTCCGGATGTTTGACAAAAAGGGCGGCAATGACAAGAAAGAGGAGGAAAAAGAATGACTCCGATCGTGTATTACATCTTGTCTGCCGTTTTGTCGGCATTGGTGCTCGCGGGCCTCGCGATGGAGAGTCGCGTCAAACTGGCGGTGAAGGGCAATCTGATCTGCGTCGGCGTCATGGGCCTCGCGATCATTCTGACGCTGTTCAGCGCAGATACGGATCTGAAGACGGCGCTATTGAACCCCTTCCTTTGGGGCTCGATCGCAGTCGGCGGCGTGGCGGGCGTCCTTTGGGCGCGTAAGGTCAAGATGATCGAAATGCCGCAGACGGTCGCGCTTTTGAACGGCATCGGCGGTCTCGCAAGCGCTCTCGTCGGCGGGCTGGAACTTGCAAAGGCGGAAAGCTCCGTCTTCGGTGCAGTCACGGCGGCGCTTGCGCTCGTCATCGGTGCGGTGACCTTCTCCGGAAGTCTCATTGCCGCGCTGAAACTGTCCAGAAAGATCGACAGCCGTCCGAAGAAATTCAAGGGCCAGGGTGCGGTTTCGGCTCTGCTGCTTGCCGCAGCGCTTGCGGGCATCGTGCTCGCGGGCTTCGGTCTCAGAATCCCGGCCCTGCTTCTTACGGTCGTTTCGGCGACCGTGTTCGGCGTGATCTTCGCACTCCGGGTCGGCGGCGCTGACATGCCTGTCGCCATTTCGCTCCTGAACTCGTTCTCGGGCGTTGCGGGGGCCATTGCCGGTATGGCGATCGCGAACGTGCTGCTTGTCGCAGTCGGCGGCATCGTCGGTTCCAGCGGACTTCTGCTGACGCAGATCATGTGCCGGGCAATGAACCGGAACCTCATGGACATCCTGCTCGGGAAGACCGTGAAGGTCGACAAGCCGGCGGAAAAGCCGGCCGAAGAACCTGCGGCAGAAACTCCTTCTAAGACCGTAGAAGAGGAAAAGGCTGAGGCGGAAGCCGCTCCGGAGAAACCGGAAGAGACGGCGGAAGAGACTCAGGCGGAAGAGGCACCGTATGCATTGAAAGATGCGAAGGACGTCATCATCGTCCCCGGATACGGCATGGCTTTGTCGCAGGCGCAGCAGAAGGTCAAGGAACTCGCGGACAAGCTCGAAGCGAACGGCGCGAAGGTGCGCTACGCGATCCATCCGGTCGCGGGGCGGATGCCCGGACATATGAACGTATTGCTTGCCGAAGCGGACGTCGATTATGACGTATTGTTCCAGCTGGACGAGATCAACGACGATTTCGCGAAATGCGACGCGGTCGTGGTCATCGGCGCGAGCGACGTCATGAATCCGGCGGCGAGAGAAGCGGAAGGTACGCCGATCTACGGCATGCCGATCCTGAACGTCGATGCGGCACCGCACGTTTTTGTCTGCAATTATGACTTAAAACCGGGCTATGCCGGCGTGGAAAATCCGCTCTACAAACGGACGAACGGCATCCGGTTATTGCTCGGGGATGCGAAGGAATCCCTGCAGACGCTGATCGACGAATTATGACGACCGGTTCTGCCGGTCTGAAAAGAGGGGGCTGCTGCCGATCATGGCGGCAGTCCTTATTTTTTCCGGTTCTTTTCCACCAGAAATTCTGCCGTGTTCAGAAGAAAGGTCACGTCAGACTGCGGCAGCTTTACGAGATAATCGCACATCCGGATCTCTTCCTCGGAGCGGGGTGTTCCGGACTTGAAAAAATCTCCGGGAGAGATCTCCAGATAATCACAGATGCTGAAAAAGCCGCTCATTGACGGCAATGTTCTTCCGGAGGAGATGCCCTGAACGTATCCTTTACAGCGCCCAAGCGACAAACTCATCTCATATTCCGAAACGTTTTTTCTCATCCTCAGTTCCGTTACTCTGTCCCGGAGGAAATCCTCCAGCAATTCTGCCATTTCATCCACCTCATCGGTTTATTATGAAACTGTATTGCAGAACCATTATAGAACATCTTACGGAAGAAATGACCGCATGGAATCGCGGTTTTCGGTTCGGCAGACCGCTTTCAGCGGTACAAGGGAAAAACAAAAAGCACCGGGGCAGAAAACTGCTTCCGGTGCTTTTTTCGAATCCGGGGGAATCCGTTTATTCGCCGAGCTCCAGACGGTGTTTCGCAAGGAACCGGTTAATCCGGTCGGTCGGGGAGAGCAGGTCTCCGAGACTGCTGTTGTGGTTCAGGGTGTCGATGATCAGGGCAATGTACTTGCTCAAGTCGACCGAAGAGTAGTAGGGCCGCTCGAACAGTTCCGGCTTCTGATACGTCAGGTTCGTCGTCAGCAGCTTCGTGATGTAGCCTTCTTCGTACGCCTGATCGAACTTCTCCAGTCCGTTCGTGAAGAGTCCGAAGGTGGCGGCGACGAACACCCGGTTCGCCTTTCTCGCCTTCATTTCCTTCGCAACTTCGATCATAGAGCCGCCGGAGGAGATCATGTCGTCAATGATGAGCACGTCCTTTCCTTCGAGATCCTTGCCCAGGTATTCGTGCGCGACGATCGGGTTCGTGCCGTTCACGATCTGCGTATAGTCGCGGCGCTTGTAGAACATGCCGACGTCGACGTTCAGGTAGTTCGCGAACGTGACCGCTCTGCCCATGCCGCCCTCATCCGGGCTGATCACGACGAGGTGATCGCCGTCCAAGCGGACGTCCGGCACGGAACGCACGAGGCGCTTGATGAACTGATAGGTACAGGGAACGCTTTCGAAGCCCTTGTCCGGGATCGCGTTCTGGACGCGCGGGTCGTGCGCGTCGAAGGTGATGAAGTTATCGATGCCGAGTGCGAAGAGTTCCTGGAGCATCGCGGCGCAGTCAAGCGATTCTCTCGCGGTGCGGCGGTGCTGCCGGCCTTCGTACAGGAAGGGCATGATGACGTTGATCCGGTTCGCCTTTCCCTGAACCGCGCCGATCAGCCGCTTCAGGTCCTGATAGTGATCGTCGGGCGACATGTGATTGACCATGCCGCAGAGCTTGTAGGTCAGGCTGTAGTTCAGGACGTCCACGAGAATGTAGAGGTCCATGCCGCGGACGGATTCCAGAATCACGCCTTTTCCTTCGCCCGAACCGAACCGCGGCGTCTTCGCCTCCACGATGAAGCTGTCCCGCTGATAGCCCTTAAAGTGAAGCGCGTTCTCGTCCGAGGTCTTCTCCCGTTCGTTTCTCCAGCTTGCGAGGTAGGCATCCACCTTTTCCGACAAAGGCCTGATGTTTTCCATTGCAATGATTCCGAGAGATCCTACCGGGATGGTCTGCACATTTTTCTCGCTCATTACTGTTCCTCCCAGAAAAACGGTTTCCGGAAACGCTTCACTGTTCGCGTTCCAATTTCATTTTAATCCGAAGATCGGCTCCCGTCAATAGAATCGGTTCATAACAACTGAGAATTCTCGACGCCGTCCGCTCGGTGTACTGTTCGCCGAGGTCGTTCAGCAGAAGATTTGTGGAAATGATCGTGCTCTTTTTCAAAAGCAGGCGCTCATTGATGAGGTGGAAGAGCTGTCCCGTCGTGAAACTGTTCTTCAGTTCCGTCCCGAGGTCGTCAATGATGACGAGATCGGCCTCGTAGAGAGCGAAAAGGGGGTTTTCCGCGGTTTTGTTGGCCGAGCGCGACAATGATTCGGAAAACAGGTCAAAGAGCGATATGGCCGAAAAATAAAGCACAGAATGACCGCTGTCCAGGAGCGCCTTCGCGATGCAGTTCGTGAGGAAGGTCTTTCCGACGCCGGTCTGGCCGTAGAAGAGCAGATTCTTGTGTTCGTAATCGAAGTTTTCGGCGAAGCTGTGGCAGATCTCAATGACCTCGAGCATCCGCTCGTACTGGGAAGGAGAGCCGTCCGGGGAAGTCCGGTCGTAGAGGTCCGTCCGGAGGGTACCGAAGTTTTCCTCTTCCAGAACGGATTCCAGATGGCTGTCGCGGTAGAGCACTTCGCGCTCCCTCCGCTTAAAGCAGCGGCACTTCTTTCCGTCGACGTACCCCGTGTCACGGCAGGCAGGACAGGTATAGACCGGGAGAAAGTCCTCTTCCGTAAGACCTGCGTCCGCGAGGAGTTCCTGCCGTTCCGCTTCGAGGGCGTCCCGTTCGTCGCTTAAGCGGGCAATGGCGTCCGCATCCTTCCGGATGGCCGCTCTCGCCCGTTCGGCCGCGTTTTCATTGGCTGCGATCCGGTTTTCCAGAATGGACGGATGCGCCTCGTAGATCTTCCGGAGTTTCTCGTCCAGCTGCGATTTATGAAACCGCCGCAGCTCCTCGTATTCCGCCATGATCGCGTCGAATTCTCTGTTCGGAAGACTCATATCGCACCCCGTTTCTCTTTCTCATTGCGCGGCGCAAACAGCGCGTCGTAATCCGTGTGACGTTCCGGGAAATTATGGAACGAGGTCTTCTTCACCGGCGCGGGACGCACACCCTTGGCGGTCTTTCCGGAGTGATGCTGTTCGTCGAGCACGCGGATCTCCTCCATCGTCGACGCCCCGGCGTCCTTCCAGCTTTTCAGAATGCCGTTCGCATACTTGAAATCCGGCGCGTGCAGGGTATCGAGCGTCCGCCGGCAGGCTTCCAGAACGATCGGCAGGTCGAAATCGGCCGTCCATTCGGAGATGAACTTCATTTCCGTTTCGCCGGGTTCGCGGTTCCGGATGCCGAACGAGGACATGATGCCGTACACGGTCTTGTTCCGGGCTGCGTTCTTCGCGCGGATGGCCTCGACGGAGGTCAGTCCCTCGTCCTTCCAGCTTCCGGCAACGGTCTTAATGTACTGCGGGGAAGAGCCGCCGCGGTCGATGCAGTACTCGATCAGGTATTCCACCACGTCCGCCTTTTTCTCCAGCGTAAGGTACGCCGTGGCAATGGCGTCGCGCATGGCGGAGTTCACCGGTTTCTTCAGATAATATTCCGCAAGGGAGAGGATCTCGGTGAAGTCTGCGTCGTCAAAGAGCGCGTCGATGTCGAACACCGGAGAGGCCGGTGCAGGGGCCGGAACGGACGGGGCAGGCGCAGAGGATACGGTCACCTCCTGAACGGGACGGGCGGAGAGTTTCGCCGGCGCTTCCCGTTCGGAAGAAGGGGCCACCTTCCGTACGGGAAGCAGCATGATGTCCGACAGCTCGCCGTCGGAATAGCCGAGAGAGAGCAGACCTTTTTCCACCCAGTAATGCAATGCGAGCGTGACTTTATTCGGCGTCACGTCAAACCGGTCCGCCATGTCGCGTACGGACAGAAGGACGGACGGATCCAGCATGGACCGGAGAAGATAGAGATAGAGCTTCAGCGAAAGCTCGGGCGCTTCCGCAAGATAACTGTCGACGAATTCAACGGGTATATCAAAGGACGAAACGGCATTTTCGGTCCTGAGGCTGAGTTTCTTCATGGTGTTACCTGACTTTCCGTAAAACAAGAACCGAGACGAAGTGCATCGGTTCCGGTACAAGTATAGCACATTTTCCGAAATTGAAAAGAGCACCTCCGGAGCGGCGTTTTGGAAAACTTTTCCGTGCAAATGTGGAAATTTTCCACTAAAGCAAGCAGATTCCGCGGCTTTTTACGCCGGAAGGAAGTGGAAAACTTCGGCGTGGAAAATGTGGAAAATGTGGAAAATTCTCGGGACAGCAAAGAGAAAAGCAGAAGATCCGCGTGTTTTACACATCCGCCGGGATCCGCGTCATTTGTCGAAAACTTTTTTTTCAGCGCCGTTTCGTCCCCGCAAACGGGGACAAAAGAATGACAAAAAGAGAGAAGTATGATATACTTTTCCCGTGCCGGTCCGGCATTCAGTCCGGCACGCGGGAAAAAGGGGAGAAAGATGAAAAGCGGAAAGGTACTCAGGATCCTCTGGCTGGCGGCGTTTCTTCTGACGGAAGGCTGTCTGTACGCCGTCATCCTCATCGGCGAGGCCTGCGGGGCGGACGAAACGGCGCTCCGGTTCATTTCCGTCGCCGTCGCCTGCTTTTTCTCCGCGGAACTGCTGTTTTTCAAGCGGGGCCTTGAGGAGTTCCTGCTCCTTGCCGCCATGCTGTTCACGGTCGCAGCGGACGTGTTTCTCGTGCTTCTGGACAGTCATTACGAGCTGGCGGTCGGCCTCTTCCTCGCCGCGCAATGCCTGCACGGGGTCCGGATCCTCACCGGCGCCAAACGCCGGCTCTGGCCGTCGTTTCTTGTCAGGCTGTTACTCAGCATTCAGGCCGTCATCGGCCTCGTCGCGGGCGGGGCCCTCTTCTGGCTGACCGCGCTCGGAGCGCTGTACGCGGTGGAGATCCTCGGGAACCTCGTCGACTCCTGCATCAGCATTGCCCGGGACCGGCGGTTCATCCTGTCGGCGGTCGGCTTTCTCCTGTTCATCCTCTGCGACGTCACGGTGGCCGCGAACGGGATCGCCTGGCTCTGGGAGCTTCCGGAAAACTGGCTTCATTTTCTTTCATCCCTGACCTGGGCGTTCTACCTGCCCTCTCAGGTGCTCATTGTCGTCTCGGCCCTCGGCCGGACGGAACAGAAAGCCCCTCCTGTGACGGACGGGGCGGAAAAGGAGAACTGATCCATGCAATACAGAAAAGACCGCTACGGCAATGACCTTTCGCTCCTCGGCTATGGGTGCATGCGCTTCTCATTGAAGGGCGGGAAGCCGGACGTCGAGAAGACGGAAAAGGAACTGCTGTATGCGATCGAGCAGGGCGTCAATTACTTCGACGCGGCCTACATTTATCCGAACATCGAGGCGACGCTCGGCGAGATCCTGGAACGGAACCGGCTCCGGGACCGGGTCTACATCGCCACGAAACTGCCGCATTACCTCCTGAAAAAGAAAGAGGATCCGGAGCGGATTTTCCGGGAAGAACTGTCGCGGCTTAAGACGGATCATGTGGACTATTATCTGATGCACATGCTGCCGGACGTGAAGGTCTGGGAGAAACTGAAAGACCTCGGCATCGTGGAGTGGCTGGCGGAAAAGAAGCGCACGGGCGAGGTCCGGCAGGTCGGTTTTTCCTATCACGGCGGCGCGGACATGTTTTTACAGCTCCTCGATTCGTACGACTGGGATTTCTGCCAGATCCAGTACAATTATTTAGACGAAAACACGCAGGCGGGCGTGACCGGATTGAAAGCCGCAGCGGCGAAGGGCATTCCGGTCATCATCATGGAGCCGCTTCGCGGCGGACGTCTCGTGAATCACCTGCCGAAGCGGGCGAAGCAGGCGTTCGACAAGGCGGCGGTGAAACGCTCCCCCGCGGAATGGGGCTTCCGCTGGCTCTACAATCAGCCGGAAGTCACGGTCGTCCTCTCGGGCATGAATTCGATGGAAATGGTCGAAGAGAACGTACGGATCGCGTCCGAAACCGCAGCCGGATCGCTCTCCGAAGAGGAAATGAAGATCTACAAGACCGCGATCGACGCTTTCAACCGGGACGTCAAAGTCGGCTGCACGGGCTGCCGCTACTGCATGCCCTGTCCGCACAACGTCGACATTCCCGGCATTTTCGCAGCTTACAATCACCGCTACACCGACGGACTCTATCCCGCATTGAAGGAATACGTGATGTGCGAAGTGCTCCGGAAGGTGCCGACGGTCTTGACGAACTGCGTCGGCTGCGGGGCGTGCGAGAGGCATTGCCCGCAGAAGATCGAGATCCGGAAAATGCTGAAAAAGGCCGGGCGGGTCCTGGAAAATCCGGCCGTGAAGATCGTGAAATGGGTCTCGCCGAAGATCGTGAAGTGAGCGAAAGGGGAAACGGCTTGAATTACAGGTTTCTTTCTGTCAAATCGGAAGAAGAGGCAATGATCCGGGCGCTCTTTGAAGACCGGCCGGAGACGGCCGTGTTTTCCGAAGAGGAGACGGCGGACGCGGAAGGGACGGTCGTCACGGTGACGCTGTCCGGTCTCACCAATACGGAAGCCGGTCATTCTCTGCATCTTTCCGGCGGTCCGGAACGCTATACGCTGGAATACTCGTCCCGGACAGCCCTGTGCCGCGGCATCGGGCGGCTCCTTCAGGCGGCGGCACGCGGCGGGGAGACCGAAGAATCGGAAACGTTGTCTTTTGAGCGGATCCTTCCTATGATCGACTGCTCGAGAAACGCGGTGCCGAAGATCGAAACGCTGAAGCGGTTTGTCAGAACGACGGCGTTGCTCGGCTTCAACGCGCTCATGCTTTACACCGAGGATACGTATGAAGTCGCGGGCGAGCCGTATTTCGGGCATCTGCGCGGACGCTATACGGAAGAGGAACTGAAGGAACTGGATCGCTTTGCGGCGCGGTTCGGCGTGGAACTCATTCCCTGCATTCAGACGCTCGCCCACCTCGACGCGATCTTCAAATGGCAGGAATACGCGGCGAGGAAAGACTGGGACAACATCCTGAATCCGGCGGACGAAAGAAACTATGAACTGATCGAGCGGTGCATTGCTTCCTGCAGGCGTGCGTTCACCTCCCGGCGGATCCACATCGGCATGGACGAGGCGTATCTGCTCGGCCGCGGTCATTATCTCGAAACCATGGGGTACCGGCCGTCCTCGGAGATCATGAAGGAGCATCTTGGGAAGGTGCTGGAACTTTGCCGGAAATACGGCTTTCAGGCGGAACTCTGGAGCGACATGTTCTTCCGGATGTCGACAAAAAGCCATACGTATTACGACCCCGACATTCAGATCACGAAAGAGGTGAAGGCGGCCGTCCCGGAGGATGCGACGCTCGTCTATTGGGACTATTATTCCGTGGACGCGGAGCGGTATGAACGCATGTTCCAAAACCACGAGGAGCTGACGGACCGGATCTCGTTTGCAGGCGGCACTTCCTCCTGGTACGGGCTCGTGCCGATGACGCGTTTTTCCCTGAACGCGGCGAAAACGGCGCTTGCATCGGCACTAGGCCACCGGGTCCGCGAGATCATCGTCACGGCCTGGGGCGACGACGGCGCTGCCTGTCCTCTCTTTTCCGTCCTTCCGACCCTCGTTCTCTACGCGGAGGGCGCCTGGGGGCAGGGAACGGATGATGAGACGGCGGCGGAAGTCATGAGATCGCTTTTCGGTCTCGATCTCAATGCCTATCTCGAACTCGAAGCGCTGCAATGCCTCCCCGGGCGGACGAACTTCGGCAAAAAGCCGATGAATCCCACGAAATACCTGTTTTATCAGGATCCTTTGCAAGGAAAGTATGAAGCGCACGTGCCCGAGGGAGCGGAGGCGCACTTCCGGGCGGAATCCGGAAAACTCCGGGCCTTCACGGAAAACGGCGCCTTCGGTGAATTCCGTTACGTCGGCGAGACGGTGACTGCCTTCGCGGACGCCCTTTCTCTGAAAGGCGAATTCGGCAGGGTGATCCGGCAATGTTACGTCAAACCGAAAGAAGAGGCGAAACCGTTCCTTCTGGCGCTGCTCCGCGACCGGATCCCGCACCTGAGGTCAGCGCTTTCCCGCTTCCATGAAGCGTTCCGGACCGGATGGATGACGGAAAACAAGCCGTTCGGCTATGAGGTCATGGACGTCCGTTTGTCCGGCGTCGAGGCGCGCGTCCGTTATGCGGAACAGGTGCTTTCGGACTATCTCGAAGGAAAGACGGACCGGATCCCGGAACTCGAGGAAGAGATCCTGCCGGTCAAGCCGGCGGAGGACGGCGATTTGATCAGCGAGAATGTTTGGTCCGGGATCGTAACGGCGTCAATCATAAAGTAGACAGCGGTCCCTGAAAGGACATGCCATGTCGGAGCGGGAAGAGAGCCGCGTCAGATTGGTAATCGGTGTGCACTGCATGGAGCAGAACTCATGAGTTTCACGAATACGGATGAACTCTTCGGAGTCATGAAAGACGAACTGAAAAGAATGCCTGCCGCGCGTCCCGAAGATGTGTGGCTGCTGCTTTACGAGAACGAGTTCGGCCCGGAACCGTTTGACGGGACGGAAGAGGAATTGCAAAACGGACTCGAGGCGGACATGGCGTCCGTGGAATACGAGGAAGACGCGGAACTTAGCGGCGGGACGGAGGAAAGCTTCAGGGCGAAACTCGACTGGGTCACGGAACATTTTCAGGAATTCAAATTCCGGTTTTCCAAACAGGAATGGACGGATCTTCTGGAGCGCCGGACAGAAGCGGCTGCGGAAGAGACGGAAGACGACGGGGCGGAAAAAGAGGCGGAGCTGCCGGAAACGAACCGGATCCTGCTTCGCGTGGTCATTGGCCTCATCCTTTGCTTGCTCGCGGTCGGTCTCGCGGTGGCCGGCAGGATCCTTTACACGGCGATCGTATTGAAATGATCCGGGATACAGTAAAAAATGATGATAGAAGGATCGCAAGGATCGATCGGGAAGGCGCGAAGGAGATCCGGTTTCACGGGGACGTGATCCCGGAAACCGTGCTGGTCTCGGAATTCGGGGCATACCTTGCGGGCTTCGGGTACGTGCTTCGCGGGCAGGGTCCGTACCTGCACCTCGTCGTTCGCGTGAATCCGCGGTCGGTGCATGCCGCCGAAGCCGCGGAAGAACTGTTCGGTGCGTTGAAATCCTGGTTTTTGAAGTACCGTAAGCAGGCGGGCACGCCCCGTCCGGTTCTCAGGCTCTGGTGCCGGGACAGGGAAGACGCCTACCGGGAGTTTCTCGAAGAAAACGGCTTCCGGGCGGAAGACCGGATGTTCGTCATGGAGCGAAAGACTGACCCGGGGGCGCCTTGCGGGAACGAAGAGATCCGAGAACTCTCGTTAATGGCGTCGGAAACCATGGATCGCTACATCCGGCTGACTAAAGAAGCCTACGGCATGCCCGACCGGGCGGAAGAAATGCGGTACCGCCTTTCCAAAGGACGCGGCAAAGTCTTCGCCCTGCACAAAAACGGCGTTCCGGTCTCGTTCGTGACGGTCTGGCCGTTTGCTGCCGGGACGTACGCGACGGAGAACGTGTTCACCGTGAAGGCGGAACAAAGAAAAGGGTACGCCGGGGCATTGCTCAATGAAATCGCGGCCCGCCTCGGAAACGAAGGCGTCGCCAAACTCCGGCTCACGGTGTACGAAGAAGATGAAGAAGCGATCCGGCTGTACCGGAAGATCGGGTACCGGACCGCATATACGTTGCTCGAGTACCGGCTCGGCAATGATTGAAACAGAAAACAACGGCAGAGGGTGAAGAATATGATGCTTCATGAGATCGAACCGAAGAAATACCGCGTGGAATACCGGAACGTTGCGCCGGAACCGAAGGACAAGGTCCTGCTCTATTCCGCGCAGGAGCTCATCGTCCGGGAGGGAGAGGCGCTCGGCTACCCCACGGTGGAGGAAATCGGAAAGGCGAACTACCGCTATCTCTTTTCCATCGATGAAACGGCCTATTTCTCGATCCTGGACGAGAATGAGGCGGAGGACATTGCGGTCCGGCTCGTCGTGGCATCGGCGGAGTCGGAGCCCGGAGCGGTCCGTTTCGTCCGGCTTCCGGAACGGAGCGTCCGCTACCTTTCCCCGAGAGAAGAAGCCTACGCCGGAGCGGTCGGCACGCAACTCGTCGGCTGGTACCGGCGGAGCCGTTTCTGCGGCCGCTGCGGGGCGAAGACCGAGCACAGCGAAACGGAGCGGATGATGCATTGCCCGAAATGCGGGAACATGATCTACCCCGAGATCCATCCGAGCGTCATCGTCGGGATCTTCCACGGGGACCGGCTGCTCGTGACGCGGTATAATCCGAAACACATGGAAGTGAGCAACGGCCATCTCTTCAAGGCGCCCGTGCACGAGGCCCTCGTCGCAGGCTACATCGAAACCGGAGAGACCGCGGAAGAGGCGGTGGAACGGGAAGTGATGGAGGAAGTCGGGCTGAAGGTGAAGAACATCCGGTTCTACCGCGACACGCCCTGGCCGTTCTCGGGATCATTGCTCTTTTCCTTCCTCTGCGACGTGGACGGGGACCCGACGATCCGGATCGAGGAGGACGAACTGTCCATGGCCGTATTCAAGACGCGCGAGGAAATGCCGGACCGCTCGAAGGAAGTGAGTCTGACGAGCGCGATCATGGAAGATTTCCGGCTCGGGAGATTGTAAGGAAAAACTGTGAACTTCTCCGGCGCTCTTGATTTATCAAAAAAAACCGTTATAATAGATATGTTCTGGGGAGCTGTTCTTCGGAACAGAGGATGCTTCTTAAAAAAGGAGGAACGTTATGAAAAAATTACTGGCACTGCTTCTTGCGGTCGTGATGGTGGTGGCTCTTGCGGCCTGCCAGGGCAATGATGGAACGAAGGAGCCGGATACGCAGGCACCGACCGAGGCGCCGACGACTGCGGAACCGGAAACGGAAACGGACGCGCCCGAAACGACTGACGCGAAGGGCGAAGGCGTCATGACCTATGCGGAATACGCAGCGGCCGAGCTCGACACCGAAGTGACGGTCGAGACCTACGTTCAGGACCGTCAGTCCTGGTGGGACAATAAGGCGACCTTCTATACGGCAGATCAGGACGGAGCTTATTTCCTGTATGAAATGGCCTGCACCGAGGAAGAATACGCGCAGCTGGTTCCCGGCACGAAGATCCGCGTGAAAGGCTTCAAGTCCGCGTGGGCCGGCGAAGTCGAGATCACGGATGCGACGTTCGAGATCCTCGAGGGCGAGTACATTGCCGAGCCGGAAGAGATCGAAAGCATCACGGATCTTTCTCAGCTGGAAGAGAAGATGAACCGCCGCGTGGAGTTCAAGAACATGGTCGTTGGGGCGTATGACGCCGACGGCAATGCGATCGCCTACAAGAATGCGGAAGAAAAGACCGACGACATTTACTTCAAGGCGACGTTAGACGGCATGACGATCGATTTCTGCGTGGAATTCTATCTGACGGGCAAGGACACTGCAGTCTATCAGGCAGTCGAAAAACTCGAAGTCGGCCAGATCATTGACGTGGAATGCTTCCTGTATTGGTACAACGGACCGAACCCGCACGTGATCGGGCTCGGCGTGGCAGTTCCGGAAGACAAGGAAGAGGAAGGCGTCATGACTTATGCTGAGTACGCGGAAGCGGAACTCGACACCGAAGTGACGATCGAGACCTACGTTCAGGGCAAGCAGTCTTGGTGGGACAACAAGGCGACGTTCTACACCGCCGACCAGGAAGGCGCATATTTCATCTATGAAATGGCCTGCACCGAGGACGAGTACAAGGAACTGGTTCCCGGCACGAAGATCCGCGTGAAAGGCTTCAAGTCCGCATGGGCCGGCGAAGTCGAGATCACGGATGCGACCTTTGAGATCATTGACGACCTGTCCGGCGAGGGCGAAGGATACGTCGCGGATCCGATCGACGTGACCGCGCTTGCGGGAGCGGAAGGACTGGAAAAATTCATGAACCGCCGCGTACTCTTCAAGGGCCTGACTGTGGAAGCGCAGGAAGACGGCGCCGCGTTCAACTACAAGAATGCGGAAGAGAAGACCGACGACCTGTATTTCAAGGCTTCCGTCAACGATCAGAGCGTGAGCTTCTGCGTGGAGTTCTACCTGACCGGCAAGGATACCGACGTTTACAAGGCAGTCGAAGGCCTGCAGGTCGGCGACAAGATCGACGTGGAGTGCTTCCTGTACTGGTACAACGGACCGAACCCGCACGTGACGAACGTGACCGTGCTTCCGGCTGCGGAATGACCGCGGGAATGATAGAATAACCTTGCGGTGGAAGGATCCGGGAGAGACCTAAAGCATAAGGCGCCGAAGGGGCAATGACAAACTCTCAGGCGAAAGAACCGGGTTCGGACGCATCCCTGGAGAACTGGGCGACCATACCGACGAAGCAAGGCGAAAGCCGAATCTTTCAGGTAAAACAACAGGGCGTGAAAAGACGTAGTGATACGCGGCTTTTTGCGCCCGTTTTTTATGGCAGACGGAACTCATTCATTGAAGGAGGGCAGGAACGATGGAATTGAAACGCACCCCGCTTTACGACGCACACGTGAAAGCCGGCGGGAAAATGGTGGAATTCGGCGGGTTTGAGATGCCGGTCCAGTATCAGACGGGCGTCATCAAAGAGCACATGGCGGTCAGGGAAGGCTGCGGTCTTTTCGACGTGTCGCACATGGGCGAATTCACCCTGAAGGGCGAGAAAGCGAAGGAAAACCTGAATCATCTTCTGACGAACGACTATACAGAGATGGAAGACGGCCAGGCCCGTTACAGTCCGATGTGCAATGAAGAAGGCGGCACGGTCGACGATCTCATCGTCTACAAAAAGGCAGACAATGATTATTTCATCGTCGTCAACGCCTCGAACCGCGAAAAGGATTTCGCCTGGATGCAGGCGCATCTTCTTAGCGGCGCGGTCCTCACGGACGTTTCCGATGCCTGGGGACAGATCGCGATCCAGGGCCCGAAAGCGAAGGAGATCCTGTTAAAGATCACGAAGGCGGAAGACATTCCGGAACGCTACTATTTTGCAAACTTTGACCGGGAAGTCGGCGGCATCCCCTGCATCGTTTCCTACACGGGATATACCGGCTCCGAAGGTTATGAACTGTATACTGCGGCGGAGAACACCGAAAAACTCTGGGATCTGCTCCTGGAGACCGGAAAAGAAGAAGGGCTGATCCCCTGCGGCCTGGGCGCGAGAGACACGCTTCGTCTGGAAGCCGCAATGCCGTTGTACGGCCACGAACTGACCGACGAGATCACTCCGAGAGAAGCGGGACTCGGCATGTTCGTGAAAATGGACAAGGAAGAGTTCGTCGGAAAGGCCGCGCTGGAAGCGAAAGGCCTGCCGAAGCGGCGCCGCGTTGGCTTAAAAGTCACCGGCCGCGGCATCATCCGTGAACACGAGACGGTCTACGCCGGCGACGAAGTGATCGGATTCACGACGTCCGGCACGCATTGCCCGTACCTCGGGTATCCGGTCGCGATGGCGCTCGTGAAGAAGCAGTACCGCGAGGCCGGCACGACGGTCGAAGTCGACGTACGCGGACGCAGGATCCCGGCGGAAGTGGTGAAACTCCCGTTCTACAGGAAACCCTCGCCGGAGGAAGCGTAATATTTCGCCGGAAACGGCACAAAAACGAATTCAAAAAATCAAGCATAAAGCCGGCCTTCTAAGCCGGGCAATACGGAAGGAGAAGAGAAAATGAGCATCCCGAAAGACCTGTTGTATACGGAAACCCACGAATGGGTGAAACTGGAAGGCAAGGAAGCCTACGTCGGCATTACCGAATATGCGGCCAATGAGCTCGGCGACCTGGTCTACGTGAACCTCGCCGAAGAAGGCGCGGCCGTCGTGAAAGGTGAGGCCTTCACGGACGTCGAATCCGTCAAAGCCGTCTCCGACGTCATGTCCCCGATCTCCGGCATGATCGCCGAAGTGAACGAGGAACTCGCGGACGCCCCCGAAAAGATCAACGAGGCACCCTACGAAGCCTGGTTCATCAAAGTCAACAATATCACCGATGCTGAAGGTCTGATGGACGCAGCTGCGTACGAAGCGTATCTCGAGACATTATAAGGCGGACGCGGCCCGGAACAGGACCGCTCACGGCTGAAGGCCGGCGGCGACCGTCCGGAAGTGCCATAAAGAAGTGGAGGAGTTCAAATGGGTAACTATATTCCCGGTACGCCGAAAGAGCAATTGGAAATGCTCAAGGCGGCCGGATACCAGTCTTTCGACGAGTTGTACCGGGACGTCCCGGAAAGCGTTCGTCTGAAGGAATTGCCGGAGTTCCCGGAGGGGATCTCGGAGCTGGAAGTCCAAAGAAAGATGGAGAAGATCGCCGCGAAGAACCGCGTGTTCGGGACGGTGCTCCGGGGCGCGGGTTCGTACCGGCACTACATTCCGTCGATCGTGACGGAGGTGACCGGAAAGGAAGAATTCCGGACCGCGTACACGCCGTATCAGGCGGAGATCAGCCAGGGCGTGCTGCAATCCATTTTCGAGTATCAGACGGACATTGCCGAACTCACGGGCATGGACGTGTCGAATGCGTCGGTGTACGACGGCGCCACCGCAGCGGCGGAGGGCGCGGACATGTGCCGCGAGAAGAAGCGCACGAAAACGCTGGTGTCGGCGACGGTCGATCCGAAGATTTTGTCGGTCGTCAGCACCTACGCATTCGGGCGCAATGCGGAAGTCGTGATCGTTCCCGAAAAGGACGGAAAGACTGACCGGGAGGCGCTCCGGGGTCTGCTTGACGAGGAAACCGCTTGCGTGCTTCTGCAGCAGCCGAATTACTACGGGATCATTGAAGACGCGGAGGGGATCATTGCCGATGCACACGAGGCGAAGGCGAAGGTCGTCATGAGCGTGAACCCCGTATCGCTTGCGATCCTTAAGACTCCGGGCGAACTCGGCGCGGACGTGGCGGTCGGCGAAGGCCAGCCGCTCGGTCTTCCGATGGCGTTCGGCGGCCCGTACATCGGGTTTATGGCGACGACGGAAAAGATGATCCGGAAACTCCCCGGCAGGATCGTCGGAGAGACGAATGACGTGGACGGAAAGCGCGGCTACGTACTGACGCTGCAGGCGAGAGAGCAGCACATCCGGCGTGAAAAGGCCGGTTCGAATATCTGCTCGAACGAGGCGCTCTGCGCGATGACCGTTGCCGTCTATCTCGCGGCGATGGGACCGGAAGGATTGAAGGACGTCGCCCGGCAATGCGTCTCGAAAGCGCATTACCTTGCGAAACTTCTTGGCGAAGCGGGACTGAAACCGGCGTACGATTGTGAGTTCTTCCACGAATTTGTGACCGAGGCGCCGTCTGAAGAGAAGGCGGAAGAGATCCTGAAAGCGCTGGAAAAGAAGGACATCCTCGGCGGTCTGCCGCTCGGAAACGGACTGATCCTCTGGTGCGCGACCGAAGTCGTCACGAAGGAAGAACTGGAGGAAACGGCGGAAACGGTAAAGGAGGTGCTCGGATGAAACTGGTATTTGAACGAAGCGTTCCGGGCCGCAATACGGCGTATCTTCCGAAACTCGACGTGCCGGAAATCACGCTGAATGCGGAACTCCGCGAAAAGAAACTGAATCTGCCGGAACTTCCCGAAGTGGAAGTCGACCGGCATTATACCGAACTTTCCAAGCAGACGAGAGGCGTGAACGGCGGCATCTATCCGCTCGGCTCCTGCACGATGAAGTACAATCCGGCCGTCAATGAAAAGACGGCGGCGTTACCGGGCTTCACCGACGTGCATCCCCTGCAGCCCGTAGAAACGGTTCAGGGCGCGCTGGAAGTCTTCCGCGAGACGGAAAGGCTGCTTACAAAGATCACGGGCATGGATGCGTTTTCTCTGCAGCCGGCTGCCGGTGCGCACGGCGAATTTACCGGACTGCTCCTCATCAAGGCCTATCATCTGTCGCGCGGCGATCAGGCCCGGACGAAGATCATCGTTCCGGATTCCGCGCATGGCACGAATCCCGCGAGCGCGGCCATGGCCGGCTTTGAAGTCGTGAACATTGCCTCGGACGACCACGGATACGTCGATCTCGACGCGCTCCGTGCGGCGGTCGGACCGGACACGGCGGGACTCATGCTGACGAACCCGAATACGGTCGGTCTGTTCGATCCGCACATTCTGGAGATCACGGGCATCGTGCACGAGGCGGGCGGTCTTTGCTACTATGACGGTGCGAACTTAAACGCCGTGATGGGCATTGCCCGGCCGGGCGACATGGGCTTCGACGTCATGCACATCAACCTGCACAAGACCTTCTCGACGCCGCACGGCGGCGGCGGTCCGGGCAGCGGTCCCTGCGGCTGCAAAGCGTTCCTTGCGGACTTCCTTCCGGGACTCCGTGTAAAAGAAGCCGACGGCACGGGACTTGTCGAAGGAAAAGCGGCCTCGACGATCGGCAACATGCGCTCCTTCGCCGGCAACTTCTCGGTCATCGTGAAAGCATTGACCTACATCTACGTGCTGGGCAAGGAAGGCATCCCCGCGACGGCGAAGAATGCGGTCCTGAATGCGAATTACATGATGGAGCAGCTGAAGGATCTTTATCCGATGGCGTTTGAAGGTCCGTGCATGCACGAGTTCGTCATGACGTTGGAGAAGATGAAGGAAGAGACGCACGTCTCGGCGCTCGACATTGCCAAGGCGCTCCTCGATTACGGCATCCATCCGCCGACCATGTATTTCCCGCTCATCGTTCATGAAGCACTGATGGTGGAACCGACGGAAACGGAATCGAAGGAAACGCTTGACGAGGCGGTGCAGGTGCTCCGGCAGATCTATGCGGACGCCCTGGCGGCGCCGGAAGCCATGCATGAAAAGCCGCTCACCACGCCGGTCCGCCGGCTGGACGAAGTCGGCGCGGCGAGAAATCCGGTCGTGAGATACCGATTCGCCGACTGAAGCGGTCCGACTCCGTAAAGCGAAGGGACAGTCGCAGTGCAGACGAAACGTCTGACGCAACTGTCCCTTTGTATTTGGCTTTCGATTGTGTTATAATGAATTCAGGGTCCGGAACCTTTTTCCGGTCATTTCACGGTATATGGTTCCAGCATCTTCAGGATCTCGTCGACCCCGTCCGCCGCATGGATCGCGCAGTCGATCGGTTTGGACAGGTCCAATGAGAAGATGCCCATGATGGACTTCGCGTCGATCACGTACCGGCCGGAGACCAGGTCGAAATCGGAATCGAATTTCGAGAGGTCATTGACGAAGGACTTGACCTTATCGATGGAATTCAAAGAGATTTTCACAGTCATCATAGCAACCTCCTTTCTCAGCCGTGAAGCGTTTCACGGCGACGGTGGGATTTCCTCTCACACATTGAGAATGATACGACAGGAAGCGGAGATTGTCAAGAGATATGGATTTGAAAAACCTGAAAATCGCGTTTTACACTCTGGGGTGTAAAGTCAATATCTACGAGACCGGCGTCATGGAAAACGACGTCGTATCGCTCGGCGCCGAACTCGTTCCGTTCACGGAAAAAGCAGACGTTTACGTGGTGAACACCTGCTCCGTGACGAATATGGCAGACCGGAAATCCCGCCAGATCCTGCACCGCGCGAAAAAGGAGAATCCCGAGGCCGTCATCGTGGCTGCGGGCTGCTATTCGGAGACCGGCGGGGAAGAGGCCCTTTCCCAAACCGGCGCCGACCTCGTCATCGGCAATGAACTGAAGAAATCCTTTGCGTCCGTGCTTGCATCCTATCTGGAAAAGGGCACGGTCCCGGTGAATCCGGAGATCGGAAAAGTGCAGGGCTATGGTACGGAAACCCTGCGGACGCTCCCCGTCCGCACGAGAGCGGACGTGAAAGTGCAGGACGGCTGCAATCAGTTCTGTACCTATTGCGTCATCCCCTATGCCAGAGGGCGGATCCGGAGCAAGGCGCTTCCCGAAGCGGTCGAAGAGATCCGGGTGCTTGCGGGCACCGGCGTGCAGGAGATCGTCCTTACGGGGATCCACCTTTCCTCGTACGGGAAGGACCTCGTCGGGACAGAAACAAGTCTTCTTGACCTCATCAAAGCAGTCCATGAGATCCCGGAAGTGAAGCGAATCCGTTTGGGCTCGCTGGAACCGAGAATCGTCACAGAGGACTTCGCTCAGGCGCTCGCTTCTTTGCCGAAACTCTGCCCGCATTTCCATCTTTCGCTGCAGAGCGGTTCCGCGACGGTCCTGAAACGGATGAACCGTCATTATACGCCGGCGGAATACGCGGAGGGCGTGGCACTATTGCGGAGATACTTTAAGCATCCGGCGATCACGACTGACGTCATTGCCGGCTTCCCGGGGGAGACCGAGGAAGAATTCCGGGAAACGCTTTCGTTTGCGGAGCAGATCGGCTTCTACGAGATGCACGTGTTCCAGTATTCGAGGAGAAAGGGCACGGTCGCGGACCGGATGAAGGATCAGGTTCTGGAGCCGGTGAAGAAGCTGCGGAGCGAGGCGCTCATTGCCCTCCGGGAGCGGATGTCCGAAGCCTTCGAACAGTCGCTTGAAGGCGAGACCGTCGAAGTCCTGACCGAGGAAAAAGCAGAAGAAAAGGGATTTCTTTCGGGATATACGAAAGAATACGTCCGGGTGCTCGTTCCGAATGCGGTCGGGGAAAACCGGATCGTTCGCGGCGTGCTTAGGAGAGAGAACGGAAAAAACCGTCTGGAGGTGACGGATGGCGAAGCAGAACATTTATGACAATGAAACGTTCTTCGAGGATTTCCGGGAGAAGCGGAGCCGCGAAGTGAATTTCAATGATTGCCTCGAGACGCCGATCCTGACGGCAATGCTCCCGGATCTTACCGGGAAAACCGTGCTCGACGTCGGCTGCGGAATGGGACAGCACGCGAAGCAGTATGCGGATCTCGGCGCTTCGTCCGTCACCGGGATCGACATTTCCGAGAAAATGCTGGAGCATGCGCGGACACATTTCAGTGCACCGAACATCACCTACCGGAAACTGGCCATGGAGGACCTCGGGACGCTTCACGAACCCTTCGACGTCATCACGAGTTCACTCGCCTTCGATTACGCGGAAGATTTCACGGCGCTTATGGCGGATCTTTACGGACTTCTGAAACCGGGCGGAACGCTCGTTTACAGCATGTCACATCCCATGGCGACGGCGTGGGACGGCGCGTACGACCGCTATACGCGGGCGGAGACGGGCGAGCGCCTGTACGCGAACGTCCGGAACTACGCGAAAGAAGGACTCCGGAAAGTCAAATGGGTGGTCGAGGACTACGAAGTATATCACAGAACCTTTGCGACGATCGTCAATGCCATGATCTCCGCCGGCTTCCTCATTGAGGAATGCCGGGAATCCTGCGCACTGGAAGAACTCCTGGCCGCGCACCCCGACGTATTCGGCGGCACCGTTCACCGGCCGGATTTCGTATTCTTCCGGTGCAGGAGACTGTAGGGCATGGATTTGCCGAACGGAAAGAGTCACCATGAAAACCTGCCGATCAGTAACGGCAGGTTTTATAATATTGTCCAAAACGATGAAAAAACTTGTCTATACCAGTGGGAGGCAGTATGGGCGATCGCGAAATAATAGATTTACTTTTTAACAGGGAGGAACGCGGACTCTTAGAGGCAGAGATGCTTTATAAGAGCAGATTGCTTCGTATTGCCGAGGGACTTCTTTCGAAAGCAGATGCCGAAGAGTGTGTTAATGACGTTTTCCTGGCACTTTGGAATCATATTCCGCCCGCCAGACCCGATAAACTGTTTCCCTATATGGTACAAAGCCTTAAGAACCTGGCCAAGAATCGTTGGAAGGCAGAACAGACTCAGAAAAGACACGCGGAAATCATTGAACTGTCGGACGAACTGGCCGCCTGCATCCCCGATCCGACAGCCAACACGGAAGAAGAGGCCATTCTCGCGGCATCCAATGCATTGAGCTTGTTTTTGAAGAAGCAAAGTCGAATGAAACGCGACATGTTTGTACTGCGTTACTGGTATGGAAAAAGCATCGAAGAAATCGCCTCACTTTTCGGATTTTCATTTTCAAAAACAGCGAAACTATTAGAACGGATGAAGGAAGAACTGAAAAAGCAAGTAAGGAGTTGAAAAGATGGATAAGGCGTTTATTGTTGCAAATGCGATAGAGAATATCGACGTTAAGTTTATCGAACAGGCAGCGAAAAGACGGAAGAGAACGGTTCCGGCTGACTTCAAGGGGAAAAAAGTGGTTTTCATCGCCGCCGCAGCAGCATTGGCAGCGATCGTTCTGGGCAGTGCGGTTGCGATCTATCGATTCTCACACTCCTCAACGACTGCAGTGATGCCCTTTGAGGATCATTTGATGGCGCTGAAAAAGGTGAAAGGTGAAGATGATACGGCAATGGTCATCTCATACGTTCCGATTGGAGACCGTCTGGCAGTCTATGAATTGATTTATATGTCTCAGTCAGAGATCAGTGATGACGGAGTTGCTGAAAATGAGCCGGTTGAGTATGATACGGTGAAGTATGAAAATGAGGAAAAACTGAAAGACTATCTGGGAGATTATCTGGTTAGTTTCCTTGGCACCTGGTATCAGGTGTCAGGCCGGGACGATTTGAGATATCTGATTCGAGAAAACGGTGAAAGTTCCTTTTCCATATGGGAGTTCGTGGAGTTCAGAACAACATCGTTTTGCAGCGATGATGATGAAGATGTCATTGAGTTAAATCCGATAATCGGCGGTTATCAGTACGGGGAAGTATTATCTGAGATCTATCACATTCATTCAGCAGAGGATATCGCCAGTATTGAGTTTTGCCCCTCGAATGATGATCGCACACCGGAAGGCATTGCCTATAGAAATTCGATAGACAACGTTGTTGTTCGAGATCGTGATACAGTAGCGATGATTTACGAAATCCTAAGCAAAATAGAGCGAATTCCTGCAGCGGATCAATCAGAACATGTTTACCCGAACAGAGCAGCAAATACAGGACTAGAGCACAGCAACCCCTTGTTTGCGGGTAACCCCTTGTCTGCGGTTTTCGTTCGAGAAATCGTGATTCAGTTGAATAATGGCCTCACAATAGATCAGCTTAAGTATTCTGCAAAATGGGGGGCATTTTATGATCGAAAAGGGAGCTTTTATATGGAATTGGATGATAGAGATTACGATCTGATCAGTAAGATAGCAAACATCCACGTTGAAGCGGATGAAAAGGCTTTTGAAGTAAACAAAGGATTGAATTGTTCCGAAGAGTTTCAACGCAACCAAACGACTGCCACGCGAGCATATACTTGTCTTCTAAACTGTTACAGATGTAGCGAGGAGAATAAGTCATATGCGGAAGACCATAGCGATTCTTATAGTGTAGACGGAATATTCTCTGGCGGGTTTCCTTGTTATTTTGGAGGCTCATATATAAACTTTTATGGCCAACTTGTGGTGGAGTTAACAGAAGAAACGGGGGATCGTCCAATTAAGGAAATCGAAGCAGAAGTAAAAAGACTAAGTGGGACAGACTGCGTTCTATTCAGAACCGTCAAGCATGCTTACTCAGAGCTGGTAGATGTGATGACGGCACTTTGCCTGCATTGCAAGAGCTCCGAATATGATGCTGAGAAATTGCAGATTTATGGGTTTGAAATCTGTGATGAAGAAAACACTGTAATTGCCTATGTGAACTCTCTCGAGGAGGCCATATTGGAATCAACTAGAAAAAGTGTTGGACATGCAGATTGTTTGAAGTTTGCTCTGCAAGAGACACCCGAAGAAGAAACGTACACTTTGAATTGTGGCACGGGAAATTTATCCGTAGATACTGCATCAATAGAACCCTTAAATGATTATGACCGGATCGAATTTGGATCGGTTCCCGAGGATGTTATTGATCTTTTCATTGAAAAAGGGTATGAATCTTATCATTCTTTGAACGAGTTTATTTTGCTCATGGACCACTACTATGGTGCAATGGCTTCCGACATTTCGGGGGTGGAATCAAAGGTGGATTCGGATTTGGTTCTTAGTGCCTCTGTTGAAGAATTGCGCTCGCTTCGGCGAGAATATTGGCTGCGTTATCTTGATACATGGGGATCAGAGACAATAAGAGGAGTGGAAGTCCCATATCGAATCGAGGAAATCCGAACACTATACAAAGGTATTTTTCTCATCAGATTGAAAGGGGAGATAGTCATCGACAGAGATGTCACATCCGCACTTGGCGACGGTCGGACGTTGGTTGTTTCAATGAAAAACGGAAAAATGTGGATTGAAGCAGATCTTTCCGGTGAAACAGAGGAAATGCGGCAATTTTTGGAATCCAACGAAAGACTGTATTCCGTTACACCTTTGGATCCTGTACAAATGGAATTAACGGCTACCGGGAAGGCAAAAGTACTCAGTTTTCTTAACAACAATCTTGACGGGATGTCCGTAAATGCTTCTTTGCTTTCTGAATTTCTCGAGAAGTGGTCGAATCAATTTCAAGGGGTATACTTATTAGACTTTTTTACTGTTGAGAAACCTTTCACTTATCTGGTGAAAGTTATGACACTCGGGGTTTTGGACGGCGCACCGGTATTGGTGGGACATACAATGACGCTGCAAGAAGAAGACGGCAGAATCATTTGTCTTTCCGACGACATAAGCTCTTTCCTCCCATATGGGTCTGTCGAATTGGAACAACCAACCCCAGAACCTTAATTATCGGAATCTCTTGATATTACGAAAAAGAATATGCTATAATATAAGCGGGCGAGGGGGATCTCGCCCGCTTGTGATACCCGAAGATAGATCGGGGAAAGGAGTTGCGCGTTATGGCTGACACACAATTCATTAAGCTGCCGGCGTTCCCGGACGAGCCCGAAGAGTCGCCGGAAGAGTATGATGCGGCGGAAGTCCTGAAGGACGTTTATGCGGCATTGAAGGAAAAGGGATACAATCCGGAGACGCAGATCGTGGGTTATATCATGTCCGGCGATCCGACCTATATCACGAACCATAAGGGGGCGCGCGCGCTGATCCGGAAGGTGGAGCGGGACGAGCTGCTGTCGGAGCTCGTGCAGCATTACATTGCCACGAAACTGTGAGGCGGCCGATGCGCTTGATGGGATTGGATTACGGCTCGAAGACGGTCGGAGTGGCATTGTCGGACCCGCTGCTCATGACGGCGGAGCCGCTGGAAACGATCGTCAGGAAAGAGGAAAACCATCTTAGGCGGACGCTTGCCAGGATCGCAGAGATCGTGCGGGAATACGAAGTGACGGAAATCGTGCTCGGGAATCCTCTGTATCCGTCCGGCGACGAGTCGGAACGTTCGGCCGTGACCCGGGCGTTCAAGGAGCAGGTGGAAAAGCGGACGGGCCTTCCGGTGGCAATGTTCGACGAACGGCTGACGACGGTCGAGGCGGACGAAGCGCTGTCGGAAATGGGCGTGAAGGCGAAAGACCGGAAGAAGTATATCGATCAGGTGGCGGCGTGCCTCATATTGAAGGATTATATGGGATCTCTGAACGGGAGAAAAGGAGTTTGACGTGGAAGAAAAAATCGTTTTTGAAACCGATGAAGGCGAAGTGCTGTTTTACGTGCTGGAAGAGACCAGGGTCGCGGGGGTGAATTACCTCTTGGTGACCGATTCCGAAGAAGACGAGGCGGATTGCTATATCCTGAAGGATGTGTCGGCGGCAAATGAGACCGAGGCCGTCTATGAAATGGTCGAGGATGACGCGACGCTCGACGCACTCTCGAAAATCTTCGGGGAATTATTGGAAAATGCAGAAATCAAAGGAGTAGACAAAGAGGAAAGTGTCGAAGAGAAGTAAAAAGAATTATTATGACAATATATCGGACCGCATCGTGAAGATCATTCCGCTCGGGGGACTCGAGCAGATCGGCATGAACATGACGGTCCTGGAATACGGGGAAAGCATCGTCGTCGTGGACGCGGGACTTGCCTTCCCGACGGATGAGATGCCCGGCATTGATCTCGTGGTGCCGGACATCACCTATTTGAAGGAACATCAGGAAAAGGTGCGCGGCTTCTTCATCACGCACGGACACGAGGATCACATCGGGGCTCTCCCCTATGTGCTGAAAGAGATCAATGTGCCGGTGTACGCGACGAAGCTTACGATGGCCGTCATTGAAACGAAACTGGCAGAGCACGACCTTCTCGGAACGGTCGAGCGGCACGTCGCCGAGGCCGGAGAAACCGTTTCAGCCGGCGACTTCAAGGTGGAATTCATCCACGTGAATCACAGCATCACGGACGCGGTGGCGTTCGCGATCACGTCCCCGGCGGGCACGGTCATCATGACCGGCGATTTCAAGATCGACTACACGCCGGTGAAGGGCGAACCCGCGGATCTGCAGCGCTTCGGCGAACTCGGAAGACAGGGCGTTCTGGCGCTCCTTTCGGATTCGACGAATGCCCAGCGGCCCGGCTTCACGCCGTCGGAACAGAACGTGTCGGAATTCTTCGACGATGCGTTCCGGGAATACAAGGATCACCGCATCCTGATCGCGACCTTCGCGTCGAATCTGGACCGCGTGCAGCAGATCATCCGGAACGCTGCGGAGAGCGGACGGAAAGTGGCGGTCGAGGGGCGCTCGATGGTGAACATCATTGAGATCGCGAAGAATCTCGGCTACCTTTCGGTGCCGGACGGGGTGCTCGTGGAGATGGACGAACTCGCAAGTTATCCGATTGCGAAGACCTGTATTCTGATGACGGGGTCGCAGGGGGAAGCCATGGCGGCATTGACGAGAGTCGCTTCCGGACAGCACCGGACGATCTCGATCACTCCGGGCGACGTGGTGGTCTTTTCCTCGACGCCGATCCCCGGCAATGAAAAGTCCGTCTATAAAGTCATTAACGACCTGTCGCGCCGCGGCGCGACGATCGTGAACCGCGCGACGCACGTCAGCGGTCACGCCTGCGAGGAAGAACTGAAGCTGATCTACGCATTGACGGAGCCGCAGTACGCCGTGCCGGTGCACGGCGAGTTCCGCCACCGTCAGGCGAACGCGGAGATCGCGGTATCGATGCGCGTCGAAAAGGAAAACGTGTTTTTGCTGGATTCGGGCGACGTTCTGGAACTCTCGAAAACCAAAGCGGAAGTGACGGGACGGGTGCCGCAGGGTATGGTCCTCGTGGACGGTCTCGGCGTCGGCGACGTCGGGAGCGTGGTCTTAAGAGACCGGCAGAATCTGTCGCAGGACGGCATCATCATTGTCGCCGTCGGACTGTCGAAGGACATGAGATGCATTACGAGCGGGCCGGAAGTGATTTCCCGAGGATTCGTCTATATGCGGGACGCTGGGAACGTCATGGAAGAACTCCGCCAGACCGCGGAAACGGCGGTGCGTACAGTAATGGAAACGAAGTATCCGGACCGCGGAAGGATGAAAAACGAGATCCGGGAAGCGATCGGCGCTTACGTCTGGAAGACGGTCAAACGAAGTCCGGTGATCGTTCCGGTGATCCTGGAGACGGAGTAAGGCGGGAGAAACGAAAAGGAGTCGGGCATGGCAGCGACCGGGAAAAGAAAAAAGAACGATTTATTCCATTACCTGAAATTTGCGGCAATGGTGCTGTTTTTCGTCTTTCTCGTGATCATCTGCATTTTGGGCTACCGCTTCGGCGTGGACATTTTCACGAACGAGGGCGTCACGGATGAGGCGCATGCGGTGCAGTATACCTTGAAGGTCGAGGCGGGCGAGAGCGTCTACAACATCGGCAAGGACCTCGAGACCCACGGCATCATCCGCTCGCGGCTCGTCTTTCTCGTACAGTCGAAACTGTATAAATGCAAGATCCCGCCGGGAGTGTTTTCCGTGAATTCGGGCATGTCCTCGAAGGCCATTCTGAAGTACTTAAACGACGAGTATCTGAAGGCGAAAGAAGCCGCAAATAAAGAGAAATAGATGGAGAATCACACGGGTCGAAAACCTGAATTACTGCTTCCGGCCGGCGGTCCGGAAGTCCTCCGGGAGGCCGTGATCTACGGCGCCGACGCGGTGTACATCGGCGGCGAGACGATGAGTCTCCGGAGCAAAGCCAAAAACGCGACTGCGGAAGAACTGAAGGAGTGCGTGGCGTTCGCACACGAACGCGGCGTGAAAGTCTATATCACGGCAAACATCCTTGCGCACAACGCCGACCTTACCGAAGCCCGCCGCTATTTCGAAGAATTGAAGGAAGTACGTCCGGATGCGCTCATCATTTCCGATCCGGGCGTATTTGTCATTGCCCGGGAAGTGCTGCCGGAGACCGAGATCCACGTCTCCACGCAGGCAAACAACGTGAATTACGAAACGTTCCGGTTCTGGCACCGGCTCGGGGCGAAGCGGGTGGTGGCCGGGCGTGAGCTCAGCCTCGCGGAACTTACCGAGATCCGAAAGGCGATCCCGGCGGACCTCGAGATCGAGGCTTTCGTGCACGGCGCAATGTGCATTTCCTACTCGGGTCGCTGTCTCCTTTCGAATTATCTCGCCGGGCGGGACGCCAATCAGGGCGAATGCGCACACCCCTGCCGCTGGAGCTATGCATTGATGGAAGAGACGCGGCCGGGCGAGTATTTCCCGGTGGAAGAGAACGAGCGGGGCACCTTCATCATGAGCTCGAAGGACCTTTGCATGATCGGACACATTCCGGAACTCGTCGAGGCCGGCATTGATTCGTTTAAGGTCGAGGGGCGGATGAAGACCGCGCTTTACGTGGCGACGGTGGCGCGGACGTACCGGAAAGCGATCGACGATTATTTCGTTTCGCCGGCGCTTTATGAGAAAAATCTTCCGTGGTATCTCGAGGAGATCGAGAAAGTCACGTTCCGCGAATACACGACCGGGTTCTTTTTCGGGAAACCCGGTGCGGAAAGCCAGGTCTACGAAGGCTTGTCTTACGTGACGAATTACGTGTATCTCGGCGCCGTGGACCGGGTATTGCCGGACGGAACGGCCGTCTTCATGCAGAAAAACAAGTTCTGCCAGGGAGACGAAATCGAGATCATGAAACCGGGGGGAGAAAATCTGAAGACGAAAGTTTTGGAGATCAAAAATGCGGCAGGCGAAGTGATGGAAGCCGCCTCGCACGCTTCGGAAACGCTATTCGTCCGGTGCTCCGTTGCGCCGGAACCTTATGACATTCTGAGGATCAGCGCGAAGGAACGCTGATCACTCGTTCTGCAGTCAAATACCGTAATAAAACGCTGTCCGGACTCGATTCTCCGGATGGCGTTTTTGTCTGCGTCCGATCCTAATAGTTGAAACTTTCAGAAAAAATCAAATCGATACTAACTTTTTCCGAAGCCGCCGCATCTATAGATACGGGGGACCTTGATAGGTAAACCGGTTCCAACCATTGCAGAAAAGGAGAAAAACGATGTTACGTAAAATGATTTCGAAGGCGGCTGCTTTTTTGGGCCTTGTCACGGCAGTATTGTCAATACTTTTGCTTTCCGGCTGCGGAACGACCACGGTCGATCTGGAAGACCTGCTTTCTGTCAGTTATTCCGGTGTGAACGGCTACGGTAAAATTGAGAAAGCCGGCTTCTCCAGAGAGAAGATGGGAATGCTTGATACGGCGGTTCAGGACTTTATCCTGTCCAGGGTCACGGTCTTGCCTTATTCCAACTCTTCGCTCAGCAACGGGGACGAGATCCGGTTCATGGTCAATTATCAGGAAAGCGCGTTGGAAAAGGCCGGAGAGGCCAATCACTTTACGATCAAGCAGGAAAGCGGAGCCTTGCTTACCCGGAAAGTAGAAGGTCTTCCCGAAGCGGAACCCTTCGATCCCTTTGAAAACCTGGTCATGAACTGCCAAGGATACAACGGTTTCGGCAGGATCTCGTTCAACAGTGAGTACTTGCCGGCCGGGGCGACTTTCTCTTATCGTCAGGACCGGCAGGGCTCGTTCTCGAACGGCGACACGGTGGAAGTATCCGTTTATGAATATTTTCAGGGCGGATATGAGAACGATTGTCTCGCGCAACTTGGGAAACGGCCTACCCGCACGAAAGCGACGTTTACCGTATCCGGCCTCAGCGAGCCGAAAAAGATGGATCTCTTCCAGAATATTTCGGTTTCTTTAGACGGTGCCGACGGATATGCCAGGGCAACCGTAGAGGGGCCCTATGAGGATCTCACGTACAAACTGGACCGGGATTACGGTATTGCAAGCGGGGACATCCTTCATGTGACCGTGGAGTACCGATACGGTGACGTGGCGGCCTGGTGCATGGACAAGTACGAGGCGGTCCCCGAAACACTGACGTATGACTACACGGTGGGCGATCTTCCGGAGTACGTCACCAAGTATTCCGACATCCCGGAATCCCTGATGAACCAGATGCGCATGAAAGTGGAGCGGACGAAGGACACGCTGCTGCAAAAAGGAGGAGATTCCTCTTACTTGGATTTTATCTCGGTGAATTACGTCGGATCCTATTTCCTGGTTTCGAAAAGCATGTCGGGTGAGGTCCTGAACCGGCTCTTTCTGGTATATGCCGTGGAGGCCTCTGCGGACAAGCAGCCCAGCCGCAGCTATTATCATGTGGTTTCTTTCAAGAATCTGATGTGTTATGACGATGAGACGGGCTCCGTGGACGTCAATGATTTCGAGGCCTACGGGAGCGAGGTCGATTTGGGTGCATGGACTTTTATGCATCCGTACGGCTATTCCATTCTTTCGGATTTCACAAGCGAATGCATCGACTCCCAGCGAACGAATTTCAACGTAGAGACCACAGTCAAGGAAGAAGAGTTACCGTTTTGAGTTTCATGACTGATCATGGCTCATTTGGAGGGAATAACAACGGCAGGCTGTTTATGCGGGAACGCGTTCAGCCTGCTTTTTTGATGCTTTTTTTCGCGTGTTTTTCTTCGGGTGGCGGACGCTGTGGTCGCGGAGCCCGGTCAATTCATTGAGGCGGTTTTCGGTGAGGAAAGCGGTTTTCTCTCGCTCTTCGCGTTCTGCTGCGTTCGCGCTCTGCATGTTCGCCTTTTTGTACCAGGCTTCGGCTTCGGAGAGCGATTTCGCGACGCCCCGGCCGGTGAGGTACATATCGCCGAGCGAAGCCATGGCCACGCGAAGATTCGCTTCGGCGGCGAGCCGGAACCAGTGGACGGCCCGGACGTCGCGGCGCTCAATGCCCTCGCCGTAGCGGAGCATGTTGCCGAGCGCCCACATCGAAAAGCGGTCGCCCTGATAAGCGGCCTGCACGTACCAGTCGAAACCGGTGCGGGCGGCCTTTTCGACGCCGATGCCGTGGGCATACATATACCCGAGCGACCGTGCAGAGTAGACGTCGCCCTTTTTGGCTGCCCTTTTGTAGCATTTCAGCGCTTTCTCATTCGACGGTTCGACGCCGTCGCCGTCTCGGTAAAGATTGCCGAGCGCCCGCCAGACGATCGAATTGTCTTTCAATGCGGTCATCTTATAGCAGGCAAGCACTTTCTCGACGTATTGTTCAACGCCGGCTTCGTCGTGAAGCGACGCCCAGGCGGAAAGCGTATCGCCGGCGGTATCTGCGGCGAAATTGTACCAGTGGACGGCCTCGACGAAGGACTGCTTGACGCCGAGACCTTCGCGGTACGTGTCGGCCATTGCCCAGCGGGCATACCCGCCGCCGTCTTGCAGGGCGGCTTTTTTGTACCAGAGACGCGCCCGGCGGTAAGACTGCGCGACGCCCTGCCCGGTGAAGTACATATCACCCAGCTTGAGCTGACAATAAACGTCGCCCTGCTTGGCCCCCTGCAGCAATTCATCAAATTCATATTCTTTTGTATCGGGAAGAAAATTCATGCGGCACCTCCTTCGTGTATCGGACAACAGTAATATACCCGGACCGATGTACCGTTTTTGACGCATCCTGCCCGGCCCGAAATCTGCGCGGAAAACCGCTTGTATATAGAGTAAAAACAAGGTATACTAAAAAGATAGAGTAAAAAACCGATTTGACACGTTTTCAAAGGAGGACCGGAATGATCCGCGTATCTGACAAATATGAATTGATCCTGCAGGACCGGGTGGAGGAGATCTCCGCGACGGCTTATCTCTTGCACCACAAAAAGAGCGGCGCGAAGCTGCTGCTTCTGGAGACGGAAGACGACAACAAGGTCTTTTCGGTGACGTTCAAGACGACGCCCGAGAATTCCACCGGCGTGCCGCACATCATGGAGCATTCGGTGCTCTGCGGGTCGGACAAGTATCCCTTGAAGGATCCGTTCGTCGAACTCTGCAAAGGTTCCCTGAACACGTTCCTCAATGCGGTCACCTGGCCGGACAAGACCTCGTACCCGACGGCGAGCCGGAACGCAGCGGATTTCCGGAATCTGATGTCGGTCTACATGGACGCGGCGTTTCGCCCGAACATATACAAAACGAGGAACATTTTAAAGCAGGAAGGCTGGCATTACGAACTGGATTCCGAAGACGGCGAACTCACGATTAACGGCGTCGTCTACAATGAAATGCGCGGTTCGTACTCGAATCCGGATACGATTTTAGAGCATGCCCTCACAAAGAATCTCTACCCCGGAACCACGTACGAAGTGGTGTCGGGCGGCGATCCGGAATGCATCCCGGACCTGACGTACGAGGAGTTCATTGCCTTCCATAAGCGCTACTACCATCCGAGCAATTCATACATTTTCCTGTACGGAGACATGGACTTCGAAGAGCGGCTTGCGTGGCTGGACGAGGCGTATCTCAAGGAGTACGACGCGATCGATCCGAAGACGGAGGTCGGCCTCGCAAAGCATTTCGACGCGCCGAAGGACGTGCACACCTATTACAACGTGGCTGCGGGAGAGGAAGAGAACAATTCCGTTTTCCTGTTTGCGGCGGGCATGGATGAGATCTTCGATCCGGTCGAAGTGAAGGCTATGGAAGTCTTGAGTTACGCGCTTCTCAATGCCCCCGGCGCGCCGATCAAGAAGGCGCTTCTCAAAGAGGGCATCGGCGCGGACGTGTACGGCGGCTACGATTCCGGGTACCGTCAGCCGAATTTCAGCGTGATCTCGAAGGGCTCCGATCCGAAGAACTACGAAAGATTCAAGGAACTCGTCCGGGAGACGGTCCGGGAGTCCGTCACGAAGGGCATTCCGAAGAAGACGCTCCGCGCGGGCATCAATAACTTTGAATTCTCGCTCCGGGAGGCCGATTACGGCCGGATGCCGAAGGGACTCGTCTATAATTTCGCGGTGGCCGATACCTGGCTCCACGACGAGAAGAAGGCGCTCGTGCATCTCAAATTCAACGAGACGTTCCGGAAACTGAAGGAACTCGTCGATACGGATTATTTCGAGGATCTGGCGAAAAAGCGGATCCTGGAGAATCCGTACGCGGTCACGGTGCTCATGGAAGCGAAGTCCGGTCTTTCGGAAGAAGGCGACCGGAAACTGGCCGAGAAACTCGCGGCGTACAAGGCGTCGCTTAAGCCGGAAGAGATCCGGAAACTCATTGACGACACGAAGGCGCTGAAAGCGTATCAGGAAGCGCCGGAAACGAAGGAAGCGCTCGAAAGCATTCCGCTTCTGAAACTTTCCGACGTGGATCAGGATCCGAAGCCGTTGAAGAACGAGGCCGGCTCTTTCGAGGGCATTCCGCTCGTTTATCACCGGATCCCGACGAGCGGCATCGGCTATCTCGAGGCCCGCTTCCCGCTGACCGCCTTGAACGAAGAGGAGCTCCACCTCGCGTCTCTCCTTCGCGAGCTGTATACGCAGGTGGATACCGACGCGCATTCCTATCAGGAACTCGGCGACGAGATCGCCTTCGAGACCGGCGGGATCGGCGCGAATACGAACGTCTATGCCACGTTGGCCGAGCCCGACCGCCCCAATACGGATCTCGCCGTCACGGCGCGGTATCTTTTCGATCATACCGAAGGCACGGTCGGCCTGATGAAAGAGGTGTTCGGCCATTCGTCCTTCGAGGATACGGACCGGATCAAGGAGATCCTGGACGGACTCGTTTCTTCCGGTCAGGAAGGCCTCGTTTCGAGTGGCCACGTCACCGCGGGGCGCACATTGTTCGCCGGGCAGCGGAAGGGCCCATGGCTCGATGACGAATTGAACGGCCTCGGCTGTTTCCGGTATTTCGCGGACCTGAAGAATCACTTTGAGGAGCGGAAGGGGACGCTTGCCGCGAAACTGAAGGTGGTGGAAGAGAAGATCTTCACGAAGCAGGGCATGGTGTTATCCTACACCGGCGACGAAAAAGGACTGGAGCTTTTGAAGAAGGCATTGCCGGTCTGGATCTCCGAACTTCGGGAGCAGGCGTTCCCGGCCGTGGAGATCCCGTTCACGCCTTCAAAAGAAAACGTCGGCATCCGGACCTCTTCGATGGTCCAGTACACCGCGATGGGCGGCAATTTCCGCCTGCACGGATTCCCGTATTCCGGCGCCTTCCGCGTCTTCAGTACGCTGATGCATTACGAATATCTCTGGTCGAACATCCGCGTGAAGGGCGGCGCGTACGGCTGTATGACGAAGATCACGAGAAACGGCGATTTCGCGCTTCTGTCCTACCGCGATCCGCACCTCAAAAACACGCTTTCCGTATACCGCGGCGTGGCGGATTATATGGAAAAACTGGAACTCGACGACCGGGAGATGCTGAAATACATCCTCGGCACGATCAGCAATGAGGACGCGCCGATGCAGCCGGCACAGGAAGGATCCACGGCGCTCAGCGCCTGGCTTTCGGGCCTGACCGACGAAGAGATCGCGAGGACGCGCCACGAGATCCTGAATTGCACGGTGGAAGACCTTAGGAACTTGGCGCCGGCCATCCGGAACGTCATTGACGAAAACCGGTACGTGACGGTCGGCGGAGAAGGCAAGATCGAAGAAAACAGGAACCTCTTCGACGCCGTGGAAACGCTGCAGGGAGAACGGCAATGAAAAGCGAACCCGCGAAAAAATCCGGGTACGTCGCAATCATCGGGCGGCCGAACGTCGGCAAGTCGACGCTCATGAATCATCTCATCGGGCAGAAGATCGCGATCACCGCGAACAAGCCGCAGACGACGAGGAACCGCATTCAGACCGTCTACACGGACGTCCGGGGACAGATCATTTTCCTCGACACGCCCGGCATCCACAAGGCCGCGAACAAACTCGGCGACTATATGGTGGAAGAGGCCATGAAGACCCTGCCGGACGCGGACGTCGTGCTCTGGATCGTGGAACCGGACGACTTCATCGGCCGGGGGGACGAGGGCATTGCCGAAAAACTGAAGGAGATCGGGAAAGCGGTCATTCTGATCATCAACAAGATCGACTTGAAAGACAAGGAGACCGTGAAAAAAGCCGAAGAGACGTACCGCGGGATCCTCGATTTTTCGGCGATTTTAAAGACTTCCGCGCTCCGCTCGATCAACGTGTCGAAGGTGACGGACGCGATTTTTAAGCTGCTGCCGGAAGGCCCGATGTACTACGACGAGGATACCGTGACGGATCAGCCGATGCGGCAGATCGTCGCGGAAATGATCCGGGAAAAGGCGCTCCGGCTGCTGTCCGACGAGATCCCGCACGGCATCGCGGTCACGATCGAGAAGATGTCGGAGCGGAAAAACGGCATGTTCGACATTGAGGCGAACATCATCACGGAGAAGGAATCGCACAAAGGCATCATCATCGGGAAGGGCGGGTCCATGCTGAAGAAGATCGGCACGGAAGCCAGGATTGATGCGGAAAACATGCTGGAGGCGAAGGTGAATCTGAAGATCTGGGTCAAGGTCCGCGAGAATTGGCGGGACAGCGAGATCCAGCTCAAGAATTTCGGCTATTTCGAGAACGAGAAGAAGTAAGGAATGCGGGATACGGTCACAGTCAACGGAATCATTCTTTCGTCCATGCCCGTCGGCGAGGCGGACAGGCGGCTTTCGCTCGTCACGAAGGAACTCGGGAAGATCTCCTGCTTCGCGCGGGGCGCGAGGAAGCCGACGAGCCGGTTCGTCGGGGATGCCCGGCCCTTCAATTTCGGCACGTTCGAACTGCTTCCGGGGCGGGACGCCTACGCACTCTCGAACGCGAACGTGACGGAGCGGTTCGAAGCCGTGACGGAAGACCTCGTGAAATCGGCCTACGGATCCTGCTTTCTGGAACTTACGGGGCGGATCAGCCATGAGAACACGGACGGCGGTCCGGCGCTCGCATTGCTCTATTACGCCTTGAAAGCACTGGGGCGCGGGGCCGTGGATCCGAGACTTGTGAAGACGGTGTTCGAAGCCGCGACGCTCCGCTTAGAGGGCTATCTGCCGTCGTTTACGCATTGCGCGAAATGCAGGAAGGAGCTTTCGTCCGCGTTCTTTTATCCGGCGCTCATGAGTCCGCTCTGTCCGGACTGCGCGGGAGAGAATACGCTTTATCCGCTCTCGAAGAGTGCGGTGTACGCATTGAACTTCATCGCGGGCACGGAGAGCGCGAGGCTGTTCTCTTTCACGCTGAAAGAGGAAGTGCTGAAGGAAGTGAAGGACGTCATCGACATCCTCCTTTCGAACATGCTCGGAAAACCGCTGAAATCCGCGGAATTGTTGGACGTGCTGACGTCTGTGTAAATAGGATCATTTTGGTTATTTTTGAATCTGAAAAGTCAGAAAGAGGGGCAGAAAATGGAATTGTTCATTAAAATCGCAATGCTGGTCGTGTTTTTCGGCGTGATGATCTTCGTCGGCCTGTATTGCAGGAAACATGCGACGGACGTGAACGGGTTCGTCTTAGGCGGCCGTTCGGTCGGTCCGTGGCTCACCGCGTTCGCCTACGGGACCTCGTACTTCTCGGCGGTCATCTTCGTCGGATACGCGGGCCAGTTCGGCTGGAAATACGGGATCGCCGCGACCTGGATCGGCATCGCGAACGCGCTTTTAGGCTCGCTTCTTGCCTGGGTCGTTCTGGGACGCCGGACGCGCGTCATGACGCAGCATCTCAATTCCGCGACGATGCCGCAGTTCTTCGAGAAGCGGTTTGATTCCAAGGCAATGAAGCTCATCGCCTCCGCCCTGATCTTCATCTTCCTGATCCCGTACACGGCTTCGCTGTACAACGGCTTGAGCCGGCTGTTCGGAATGGCGTTTGACATCAGCTATCCGGTCTGCGTGATCGCAATGGCCGTGCTGACCGCGATCTACGTCATCGCCGGCGGCTATATGGCGACGGCCGTGAACGACTTCATTCAGGGCATCATCATGATCGTCGGCATCATTGCCGTGGTCGTGGCGGTTCTGGGGTCGAAGGGCGGCTTCATGGCCTCCCTCGACGGATTGGCGAAGGTGTCAGATACGACGGTCTCTTCAACGCCCGGCATTTTCTCGTCCTTCTTCGGACCGGATCCCATCAACCTGCTTGCGGTCATGATCCTGACCTCGCTCGGCACCTGGGGCCTGCCGCAGATGGTGCAGAAATTCTATGCGATCAAGAGCGAGCAGTCGATCAGTAAGGGCACGATCATTTCCACGTTCTTCGCGGTCGTGGTCGCAGGCGGCTGCTACTTCCTCGGCGGTTTCGGCCGGCTCTTCGGTGAGGCGGCGGCGGACGGAAATCCTGTCGGCGGTTTCGACGCAGTCGTTCCGACGATGCTTTCGAACCTGCCGGTCATTCTCATTGCCATCGTCGTGGTGCTCGTTTTGTCCGCCTCTATGTCGACGCTTTCGTCTCTCGTTCTGACGTCTTCCTCGACGCTGACGCTGGACTTCATCAAGGGCAACGTGAAGAAGAACATGTCGGAAAAAGGACAGCTTCTGTCGATGCGGGTACTGATCGCTGTGTTCATCATTATTTCGGCGGTCATTGCCATCGTGCAGTACGAGTCGAACGTCGCGTTCATCGCCCAGATGATGGGCATTTCCTGGGGCGCTTTGGCGGGTGCTTTCCTGGCGCCGTTCCTCTTCGGACTGTACTGGAAACGGACGACGAAGGTCGCCTGTTTCGTGAACTTCGGATTCTCGACGGTCGTGATGGTTCTGAACATTTTCCTCCGTCCGTATTTCCCGGCATTCCTGCAGTCCCCGATCAATGCGGGCGCGTTCTGCATGCTGGCCGGCTTCCTCATCGTTCCGCTGTTCAGCCTCATCACGAAGGCCCCGGAAAAGCCGCTTGTCGAGCAGATCTTCTCCTGCTATGAGCGAACCGTGACCGTGACGGTGAAGGATTCGATCGGAGACAGCCGCGTCGAGGAAAAGTGATAAAAGTCGCACTTGAAAAACGGCGGTTTTTAGGGTAAAATATATTGAACTATTATATTAGGGGAAAATTCGTGTTTTCCGGAACGTAAAAAAGCATTCCCGGAGGCACAAGGAGAATACGCCATGAGAAAGAAAATGATTCGGATCCTCTGCGTTGCATCGGCGGCCATGATGCTGCTTGCATCCGGCTGCGCGAACAGCGGGAACCAGAACTCCATCGGGAAGTTCGGCAAGGTCACGAACGGCATTTATCTGTACAAGGATATGGCCGTTCAGGATTCCTATGTGGAGGAATTTGACACGAAGAAGTACGACCTGAACGAGTACCGCGGCTTCCTGGACGAGGAGATCGCCGAGTACAACAAGTCGAATGCCTTCCATCCCGGAGACGAAGAGGTCCGCGGCGAGCACGAGCCCGCATACACGGCGCCGATCACGGTGGTGAAATGCGAGACGGGCAGCGGGAACATCAATCAGCAGCTTCTCTATGCGACGGCCGAGGACTTCTTAAAGTATAACGAGGAAGAACTGGAAGGCCGGGGCGGATCGACGCTGCAGACGGGCACGCTGCAGAAGGTCGACACGAAACTCCTCACGGCTTCGTTCGTCGGTCCCGACGGAAAGGATCTCGACGTACAGGCGCTCTGCGTCAGCAAGAACGCGGCGGAGTACCGTTACGTGATCTGCGATTTTGCGGCGCTTCTTTACGGCGACGGCGCGCTCATCGGCTACACGAAGAACGGATCGTACAGCGCGGAGAACTCCTGCGTGACCGTGAAGGGCGGAGAAAAGGTCATCGTGATCTTTAAGTAAGCCCGGTCGAAAAGGGAACATACGGAAGGAAAAGCGGGTTTCGGGCAATGCATTGCCCGGAATCCGTATCGGTTTATAAAGTGACAGCGAGGAAATGATCATGGAAAAGACGATGGACAAAATCGTGGCATTATGCAAGTCGAGAGGCTTCGTGTATCCGGGCTCCGAGATTTACGGCGGCCTGGCGAACACCTGGGATTACGGCAATCTCGGCGTGGAGCTGAAGAATAACGTGAAGAAGGCCTGGTGGCAGAAGTTCGTGCAGGAATCGCCCTACAACGTCGGCGTGGACTGCGCGATCCTCATGAACCCCCAGACGTGGGTGGCGTCCGGTCACCTCGGCGGGTTCTCAGATCCGTTAATGGACTGCAAGGCCTGCAAGGAACGCTTCCGGGCGGATAAGATCATTGAAGATTACATGAATGAAAAGGGCATCGTTCCGGAAAAAGGTCTGGACGGCTGGTCGACGGACGAAATGAAGGCGTACATCGAGGCGGAGAAGATCCCCTGCCCGTCCTGCGGCGCCCATGATTTCACGGACATCCGTCAGTTCAATCTGATGTTCAAAACGTTCCAGGGCGTGACCGAGGATGCGAAGAACACCGTATATCTCCGGCCGGAGACCGCTCAGGGTATTTTCGTGAACTTCAAGAATGTGCAGCGGACGAGCCGCAAGAAGATCCCGTTCGGCATCGCTCAGATCGGCAAGTCGTTCCGGAATGAGATCACGCCCGGGAACTTCACGTTCCGTACGCGTGAATTCGAGCAGATGGAACTGGAGTTCTTCTGCGAGCCGGATACGGACCTTGAGTGGTTCGCGTATTGGAAGAACTTCTGCCACGAGTGGCTGAAAAAACTCGGCATGAAGGACACGGAGCTGCGGCTTCGCGATCATTCGCCCGAGGAACTTTGCTTTTATTCCAAGGCGACGACCGACTTCGAGTTTCTGTTCCCGTTCGGCTGGGGCGAACTCTGGGGCGTCGCGGACCGGACGGATTACGACCTTTCGCAGCATATCAAGGTCTCGGGCGAGGATCTTTCGTATTTCGACGACGAAAAGCAGAAGAGCTACGTGCCGTACGTCATTGAGCCGTCGCTCGGCGCGGACCGCGTGGTATTGGCCTTCCTTTGCGCCGCTTACGACGAAGAGGAACTCGAAGGCGGCGACGTCCGGACGGTGCTTCATTTCCATCCGGCGCTCGCGCCCGTGAAGGTCGGCGTGCTGCCGCTTTCGAAGAAACTGAACGAAGGGGCGGAGAAACTCTACGCCACGCTTTCGAAGAAGTTCAACTGCGAATTCGACGACCGCGGTTCGATCGGCAAGCGCTATCGCCGGCAGGATGAGATCGGCACGCCGTGGTGCGTGACCTACGATTTCGATTCCGAGACCGACGGCACCGTCACGGTCCGCGACCGCGACACGATGGAGCAGGAGCGCGTGAAGATCGAGGATCTTACGGCATATTTCGAGAAGAAGTTAGAATGGTAACGGGAGAACGGACATGGCTGAAAACATGGATTTGAAAGAACGGCTGGAAGCGATCCGCGCCAAGGTTCAGGAACGGTTCGCGGGGCTCGACAGCGCGCAGGCGGTGTATGAACTCCGGAAGGCCGTCATGGATTCGAAAATCGGCGAGATCGGGTCATTGATGCGCGAGATGGGAAAACTCGCGCCGGAGGACCGTGCGTCGTTCGGCAAGGGCGTCAATGAGCTGAAGAACTGGGCGGAGCAGCATTTCAATGAACTGAACGAGAAGTTCAAGGCATTGGAGCGGGAAGCCCGCTACAAGAAGGAAGCAATCGACGTGACGATCCCGGCAGCCCCCGCGGAGACCGGAAACCTGCACCCCGTGACGATCGTCACGAACGAACTCATCGACATTTTCTCGTCGATGGGCTTCGAGGTGTTCGAAGGCACCGAGATCGAGACCGATCACTAC
>JAEEIV010000062.1 GCA_016281555.1 Lachnospiraceae bacterium
CCGGGGCGGCGGAGACGCCGCATTCCAGAACGTACGGGAGCTCCATGATGACGCTCTCGATCTCGAACGGCCCGATCCGGTAGCCGCTCGACTTGATGACGTCGTCCACGCGGCCGACGTACCAGAAGAAACCGTCCTCATCGCGCCATGCGGTGTCGCCGGTATGGTAATAGCCGTCGTGCCAGGCTTCCTTCGTCTTTTCTTCGTCGAGGTAATACCCCTTGAACAGTCCGACCGGCACTTTTTCCGAAGTCCGGATCACGATCTCGCCGACTTCGCCGTCGGGCACCGGGTTTCCTTCCGGATCCAGGATGTCCACGTCAAAGAGCGGAGACGGACGGCCCATGGAGCCGACCTTGTGCGGACCGCCGATGAAATTGGCGATGGAGAGCGTCGTCTCGGTTTGGCCGAAGCCTTCCAGGATCTGCAATCCGGTCAGTTTCTCGAACAGGCGGTAGACTTCCGGGTTCAATGCCTCGCCTGCCGTCGTCATATGGACGATGGAAGAGAGGTCGTACTTCGAAAGGTCCTGCCGGATCATCATGCGGAGCATGGTCGGTGGCGCGCAGAACGAAGTGATGTTGTATTTCCTGAACATCGGCAGGATGACCGAGGCGTCGAAGCGGTCGAAATCGTAGGTGAAGACGGCCGATTCCGCGAGCCATTGCCCGTAGAGTTTGCCCCAGAGCGCCTTGCCCCAGCCGGTTTCCGAGATCGTGAAGTGCAGACCTTCATCACCGGCGCCGTGCCAGTATTTCGCGGTCAGGTAATGACCGAGCGGATATTTGAACGAATGCGCCGCGATCTTCGGGTAGCCGGTCGTGCCGGACGTGAAGAACATGAGCATCGTGTCGTCGCCGCAGGCCGTTTCGTCGTTCCTGTAGAAATGCGTGCTGTAGAGCGGATATTCTTCATCAAAGTTCTTCCAGCCGTCCCGCTTTCCGCCGACTAAGAGTTTCAGTTTCAGCGTCGGAGAAGCTTTCGCAGCTTCGTCGACGTGCATCGCCGCGTCGCCGTCCGCGGTGCAGAGGATCGCGGAAACGCCGGCTGCATTGAAGCGGTATTCGTAATCGTGCGCCTGCAGCTGGTTCGTCGCCGGGATCACGACCGCGCCGAGTTTGTGGAGACCGAGGATCGCATACCAGAACTGGTAATGCCGCTTCAGGACGAGCATGACGCGGTCGCCCTTCTGGATGCCGAGACTCTTGAAGTAGTTCGCGCACTGGTTCGAGTTCCGCTTCATGTCGTTGAACGTCAGGCGGCGTTCGGTCATGTCGGCCGAGATGTGCAGCATGGCGAGTTTGTCCGGCTCCCGTTTCGCGATCGCATCCACGATGTCGAAGGCGAAATTGAACCGGTCGTCGTTCTTGAATTCGATGGACAGCGGATAACCGTTTTCGCTTTCCGCAACGTTCACAAACTTCGAGGCAATGAGGTTCCGGTCGGTCATCCGGGCCGGGATCAGGGTGTCGCGGACCAGCTTTTCTTCTTCGCCGGCGCCCGGAAGCACCACGGCAATGAAGAGACAGTCGTGACCGTCCACTGCGATCATGCCGTGCGGCGTGGAACTGTTGTAGTAAATGCTGTCGCCTTCGCTTAAGTATTCGACGTTCTTGCCGATCTGAATTTTTAAGCGGCCGGAGACGATCAGGTCGAACTCCTGACCGGAGTGCTTCACGAGGTGGATCGGCTGATTCTGCAGCGCGGGATCATACTCGTACTTGACCCAGTAGGGCTCGGCGATCTTTTTCCGGAACATCGGCGCAAGGTTGCGGATCTCGATGCCGTCTTCCTTGGCGGTCGTCTGGCCGTGGCCTTTTCTCGTTACGGTGTAGCTGGACAGATGCGCGCTTTCGCCTTCCAGGATGTCGGTGATGCCGATCCCGAACGCGAGTGCGCACTTATGGATGAAGGTAAACGGGAAATCGACGGTGCCGCTTTCGTAGTTTCTGTAGTCCTCCAAGGAGACTTCGACCTTCTCCGCCATTTCCGCTTCGGTGTATCCGGAGATCTCTCTCATTTCCCGGATACGGAGCGCTACCTCCTGCATTTTCAGCATTTCATCAGATGTCATATCATTCTCCGCTGTTTCTTCGGCGTTACAGCCCCAGCCGTTTTGCCGCGTCTTCACGCATTTTGTATTTCAGGATCTTTCCCGCGGCGTTCATCGGGAAGGAGTCCGTGAATTCAATGTATTTCGGTACTTTGTGTCTGGCGAGCGAAGCCGTGATGTAGGTCCGGAGCTCTTCTTCGGTCAAAGTCTCGCCTTCCTTCAGGATCACCGCGGCCAACGCTTCTTCGCCGTAGCGTTTGTCCGGCACGCCGATGACCTGTACGTCCTGCACCGCCGGGTGCGTATAGATGAACTCCTCGATCTCCTTCGGGTAGATGTTTTCTCCGCCGCGGATGATCATGTCCTTCAACCGTCCCGTGATCTTGTAGCAGCCCCGTTCGTCCCGGCAGGCCAGGTCTCCGGAATGGAGCCAGCCGTCCCGGTCGACGGTGTCCCTGGTCGCGTTCGGCATCTTGTAATAACCCTTCATCGTGTTGTAGCCCCGGGAACAGAACTCGCCGTTTTGTCCGTCCGGCAGCGTCTCGCCGGTCTCCGGGTCCACGATCTTGCATTCCACGTGCGGGAAGTCGTAGCCGACGGTTTCCGTCCGGAGGTCGAGCGGATCCGTCCAGGCGGACATCGTGCTGCCCGGCGAGGATTCGGTCTGTCCGTAGACGCTGACGATGCCCCGCATGTTCATTTCGTTCGGATCCGCCGCCCGTTTCATGAGTTCCGGAGGGCAGCCCGCACCGGCCATGATGCCGGTCCGCATGTGCGAGAAATCGGTCTTCCGGTAGTCTTCGTGATTGAACATCGCGATGAACATGGTCGGGACGCCGTTGAAGCAGGTGATCTTTTCCTGATTGATGCAGGCGAGACTGCTCTTCGCCGAGAAATACGGCATCGGGCAGACCGTGGCGCCGTGCGTCATCGAGGAAGTCATGGACAATACCATGCCGAAGCAATGGAACATCGGCACCTGGATCATCATGCGGTCCGCCGTGGAAAGACCCATGCGGTCGCCGATGCACTTGCCGTTGTTCACGACGTTGTAATGCGTCAGCATGACGCCTTTCGGGAAGCCGGTCGTTCCGGAGGTGTACTGCATGTTGCAGACATCGTCCGGACGGACGCGTAAGGAGAGCCGCTCGATCTCGCGGAGCGGGACCAGATCTCTCCGGCGCATGGCTTCTTCAAAAGTCAGTGCGCCCGGCATCTTAAAGCCCACGGTGATCACGTTCCTGAGGAAGGGCAATGCCTTCGCACGGAGCGGTTCGCCGGGCTTGGAAGCGGCGATCTCCGGGCAGAGCGTATTCACGATGCTCCGGTAATCCGAATCGAGACACGACTCGATCATGACGAGGGTGTGCGTGTCCGACTGGCGGAGCAGGTATTCCGCCTCATGGATCTTATAGGCGGTATTCACAGTGACGAGCACGGCGCCGATTTTCGTCGCAGCCCAGAACGTGATGAACCATTCAGGCACGTTCGTCGCCCAGACCGCGACCTTGGTGCCGGGTTTCACGCCGAGAGAAACGAGTGCTCGCGCAAAATCATTGACGTCGTCCCGGAACTCCGAATAAGTTCTCGTGTAATCGAGCGTCGTGTACTTGAAACAATACTGGTCAGGGAATTCCTCGGCCATGCGGTCCAGCACCTTCGGGAAAGTCAGGTCAATGAGCTCGTCCTTCTTGAAGACGTATTCGCCGGAGCCGTCGTGGTTCGGGTAGAGACGTTTTTTCTTGCCGCGGGTGGATTCGAAGCGCCGCATGTAGTTCACGAAGTGCGGCAGGATCACGTCCATGTAGGGCAGTTCCGGCATCCACTCGACTTTCCATTCCAGAGAGATGAAGCCGTCGTAGTCCACGGAATAGAGCGCACGGATCACGTCGTCGATCGGCAGCGTGCCTTCTCCGACGAGTTCGTACTTCCCGGAATCGTTCGAATCCCTGAGATGAACGTGCTTCACGTAGGCGCCGAGGTTCCGGATCGTCTCGTCCGGCGTCTCGCGTTTGTCGCGGCAGGGATGATGAACGTCCCAGAGCACGCCGAGGTCGTCGGAAGCGTATTCGTCGAGCAATGCCCGGAGCACGGCCGTATCGGTAAACAGGCCGTTCGTTTTAATGAGCAGGACGATGCCGTTCTTTCTGGCTTCGGGGAGGAGCAGGTCCAGATCTTTCCGGAAGTCCTCCACGGAAGCGGCGTCGCTGCGGAGCGCCACGTATTCGGTATGCATGACTCCGGCGAGACGGATGAGAAAGCGAAGATGCGGGATCGCTTCCGGATCGCCCACGCCGATATTGCAGGAAGAGTCGAAGAGCGGGAGCGAAAGGCCGGCTTCGCGGAGTGAGCGGAGCGTGGCTTTCGCATTGTATTCATCGAGCGGTCCGCCCGGTCCGACGAGCGCGTCGTCCTTGAACGCGTTATAGACCTCGATCCCGGTAAACCCGTTCTCGAGAGCCATCGCCATAAGTTCCGGCCACGCAGCGTCCGTCCGTCCTCTTGTGGAAAATGAGAGGTTCATTGCTGACCCTCCTCATAGACTATTTTGTTCAATGCGTTGACGTAAGCGTGGATGCTGGAGCCGACGATGTCGGTCGAGATGCCGCGGCCGGAATAGAGCTTTCCGTTCGCACGGAGACGCACGATCGTTTCACCCATGGCTTCGCGGCCTTCCGTGACGGCACGGATCTGGAAATCGTCGAGTTCGTAATGCGTGCCGATGATCTGCTCAATGGCTAAGAAGGAGGCGTCGATCGGTCCGTCGCCGACGGAGAGACCGTCCTTCACGCCCTCGTCCGTGGAAAGGCGGACGTGGCTGCTCGAACTGATGATGTTTCCGGAGTTTACGAGATAACTTTCGACGCGGTAGGTCGGAGGGACCTGAAGCGCGGAAGTCGCGATCAGGGCGTCGAGTTCCTTGGCATTGACGCTGCCCTTTTTGGCGGCCACCGAGGAGAACACCTCAAAGACGCGGATCACGTCGTCTTCGGTCAGGTCGTAGCCGAGCTTTTTCGAAGCGCTCCGGACGGCGGCAATGTCTTCGTTCGCCCCGAGCGTGAATTCCTGCTCCTCACGGACGCCGTTCTCAAAAGGCGTGCTCTTTTTCTTCTCGTTTTTGAACAGCCTTGCAGCCTGCTCCGCCGTGCGGTGGAGTTCCGTGTAGCGGATGCCGGAAGAAACCGAAAGGCTGCCGCTCCGTTCCGAAAGCACGGAGGCGAGCGTTTCCAGGGAAACGGTCCCGGCGGAAGCCACGGAGACCTTGATCTCGTCGGCGCCGGCCCGGATCGCGTTCACTGCGGAGGCCTCTGCGAGGCCGAGACGGCCGGAGAGCAGAACGCCGAGTTTCGCCCGGCCGTTCAGTGCGGCTTTCAGTTCGGCGACGAAATCGAAGACCTCATTCGGAAGCAGGTCGCCGGCCGCATCGGAAACGGTGATGAGCCCTGCGCCGCTTTCGATCGCCTGATCGATGCTCCGAAGCAAAAAAGCGCGGTCCGAACGGAAAGCGTCCAAGGCGAGGAACTCCACGTCCTCGCGGAACGCCCGGCATTCGGCGACGCGCTTCTTCAGAAGCTCGATCATGGCTTCGGGTTTTTTATGATACAAGTATTCCATCTGCACGGTCGAGACCGGAAGCGCGACCTGTAAGCGCGCCCGTTTCGCCTCGGTGAGACAGCTTTCGACGAAACCTGCGCCGCCGTCTTCGATGACGGGGACCGGCACGGTGAGTACGGCGTTTTCCACCGCAGTGGACAATGATTTGATGAGCAGGGCGTCCGTCTTGTCGAAATCGGCTTCTCCGGTCTCCACGGAATCCACCCCGAGTTTGTCGAGAAGTCTCGCAAGCTCGAGCTTTTCGCGGAACGACAGAGAGAATTCTCCTCCGTCCTTCGCCTGTCGCATGGTGATGTCACTGATTACGATTCTGGTCATTGTCCGCCTCCGCGCCACAAAAAATTCTGCCTCAAAACGAAAAAAACCGAAGCCCGGGAATCCTTTTCCGATTCGAAAAGACGTTCAGTCTATTATAAAACTATTCTTTATGACTGTCAATAATTCAGTAGAAGGGTTCGGGAGAAAAGATTACCGAATTTGAGGCTCCGAACCTGCCTGTTTTCGCTGTTTTGCACGATATGCGAGTTCATAGAGCAGGGAGAAGGCGTATTTGAGGATCAGTTCGACACCGAGAATGATGATGTGAAAGCGAATGTGGGCTTCCGGATCGATGATGAGCAGGACCGAAAGCACGATGACCGAGAGAGAGCAGAGCCCCCCGAGAACGCCCATCTTTTTCTCGCGGAACAGGGAGCAGAATTCATAGAGTTCGTAACCTTCTTCGATGATGGACCAGACGGCCCAGATCGTGCAGACTTTGATAAGATGTTCGGAATTTGTCGCGGTGGAGTGGAGGAAAACCATCATGAGGACTCCGAGAAAGACGGAAACGAGGTCGTTGACGCCGGTCGGAAGCAGGCGGAACGAACCGTGGACGACCTTGATGCGGATGAGATCGTCCAGCGCGAAAAGGATCATGACTGAACCGACGACGAACGCCGCGTACTCTGTGAAATAGCCGGGAAATACAAAGATCAGTACCGCAGCGGCGGTAAAGACGACGATGCGTACGGTTTTCCACAAGATGATCATTGATCGGTTCATGCTGTTCCTTTCACGAGAAAAGAGGCTGCCGTTACGAGCGACAGCCTCCGAAAACAAAACGGGAAATCCTTAAAGCCCGGAAAATTCCGGGATGTACCAGACCGTACACGGAACGACTGCCTCAGAAGTCCTGTATAGTCCCGTGCCTGATCCGCCTGAGGCGCAATGCGTTCCCGCTTGGTTTACCTCATCCTCTGCCTGAAGTTCTGACTGCTGTTTACCGGCCGAGCGCCTTCTTCATGCGGTCGATGACGTACGCCTTCGTGTTCCACCAGCCCTCGTAATCGATATAGAACCGGAGATAAGGCGTGCCCTCCTTGCGGCAGTTTTCGCGAACCTTCTTCGCTTCGCTGGAACTGGAAAGCAGTTCGATGACGAGCGCTTTTCCGGCGGCGCCGAAGAACGTATAGATGTTCGCGTGCTGACCTTTCGGGTCGTTCCGTTCAAACGTAAGATCCGGGAATTCCTCGTGGAAGATCTTCTCGAAGTACGCGGTGTAGGAACCGTTGAAGTTGTACTGGTTTTCCTCCGCGGGCATCACAGGACCCCAGGAGAAACCGGAAGGACCGGTGACTTCTTCCGGAGCGGATACATACTGGTTCTGAGGTTCTTCCGCGGAAGGAGCGGCAGAAGACCCCGCATTTTCTTTCTCTTTTGCCTTTTCGGCTTCCGCAGCCTTGAAGAGTTCATTGAAGAGGCTGTTCGCCGCTTTTTCGGCTTCCTTGTCTCCGCCGAACAATTTAGAAAACAATCCCATGACTTGATCCTTTCTCTGAATGACCGCACAGCCTGCGGCGGCGTTGTGTATCCGGGGAACGTCCCTTGATTCATAAATTAGCATAACGTCGTCAAAAAGGCAAGTATTTATTCGTTTGGAAATGTGGACAGGAGCGCAATTACGTGGTACAATAAATCTTAGCATAGTGGATTTCTCCGTGCAGAAACGGATGGAGAGAAGATGGACATCATTCCGGACGAGGATCTCTCGTATCTGAAAACCAAATATCACGACCCGTCGGATCCCGGGTTCAATCCGTTCCGACGCTATCTTTTCCACGGCGGAAATTATGACTTTTCCACCGGACTAGACGACGAAACCATGGGGAAGGCGCTCCGGGAACACTTTGAAACGCTGGACGGAAAGCCGCATCCCGTCGTCAAGGCCGAACTGTTCGCGTTCGCATTGGATCACGCGGTCATTGACGTGGATCCGCACGACTGGTTCGTCGGCTTCTACAACTGGGGGCGTCCGCTTTCGTTCCTCACGGAGCATTGGAAAGCAGAGGCGTTCCGCGGATTCGAAGAAGAGCAGGAGTTCATGAAAGACTGCCGGAAGGCCGGCGCTGCGGCGCTCTGGCCGGATTTCGACCACGTGATCCCCGACTGGAATTCCCTCCTGAAGCTCGGGTTTCCGGGTCTTCTTATGAGGTCGGAAACGTTCCGGAACGAACTGTCTGCGAAGAGAACGCTGACGGACAGCGAGACCGCCCTGTTTGACGGCATTTCGATCGCGCTTTCGGCGGTGATCCGTCTGATCCGGAGATACGGTTCGTACGCGGGATCGCATCCCTCGGAAAAAGGCGAAACCGTTCGGGAAAGCCTTGCCCGGCTGGAAAACGGCGCGCCGGAAACGTTCTTCGACGCGCTCCAGTGCATCTATCTCTATTTCATGCTCACGGAACACGTGGACAGTTATCAGACGCGTTCTATCGGGAACGGCCTCGACACCACGCTGCTCCGGTTTTACGAAAGCGATCTCGAAACGGGCCGGTTCACGAAAGACGAACTGGCTTCGTTCCTGGGCTATTTTTTGATGCAGTTTTCAGCGATCGGCAATTACTGGGGACATCCCTTGTATCTCGGCGGAACGAAGGCTTCCGGGGAAACGAAGATCAATGCCCTGTCGTACGAGATCCTCCGCGTCTATTCCGAACTTCGGCTCTACAATCCGAAGATCCAGATCCTCTATGACGAACACACGCCGAAGGCGTTTGCCGAAACCGTGCTGAAGCAGATCCGGAAGGGCTTCAATAGCTACGTGTTCTGCATGGTCCCCGGGTTCCGGAAAGCCATGAGCGCCTACGCTTCGCCGGAAGATGCCGCGGAATTCGAAGTCAGCGGCTGCTATGAATCCCGCGTGTATGCGAACGAGGTCTCCGCCGTCGTTTCGTACGTGAACGCCGTAAAACCGGTGCTGCTCGTCCTTTCGAACGGGTTTGACGAAACGCTCGGAAAGCAGTTCGGACCCGAGACCGGCGCGTTTTCTACGCTGAAAACGTTCGACGACTTCCTGAACGCTTATTTTACCCAGTGGGATTTCGTGATCGAAAAATCGATCCGGATCGGCAATGAGATCTTCGATCCGGCGCTCGGCTTCGTCAATCCATCCCTCATGTACACTGCGACCGTGGAGTCGGCATTGAAGCTGGGCGCGGACGGGTATGCCGGCGGCGTGAAATACAACAATTCCTCGATCCTGAACTGCGGATTCGCGAGCGCCGTGGATTCGCTGATGGCGGTGAAAAAACTCGTGTACGACGAGAAGGTCGTCACGTTAGAGGAACTGAAGGATGCTCTCGACCGGAACTTCGAGGGGGACGAGATCCTCCGTCTCGAAGCGAGAAATCTGAAGCAGAAATACGGGAATTCCGATCCGGAGACTGACGCGCTCGCGAGACGCTTATCGGATCATTTTGTCAGCAGAGTGCAGGGAAGGCCGAACGGCCGCGGCGGCATCTATAAGGCACTGATGCATTCCGCCCGGATGTTCATTGAACAAGGTAAGGCGCTCGGCGCGACGCCGGACGGCAGGAGAGCAGGCGAGGAGCTTTCGAAGAACGCGTCTCCGGCGCCGGGCATGGACAAAAACGGCGCGACGTCGTTACTGCATTCGGCACTTCATCTGGAGCCCTCCCGCTATGCGGAAAGCTTTTGTCTGGACGTTTTCCTTCATCCCTCCGTCACGGAAGGAGAAGCGGGACTTGCCGCATTGAAAGGGATCCTGGACGTATACGAAAAGCAGGGCGGCATGGCGATCCAGTTTAATATCGTCAGTCCGGATGTGCTCCGGGACGCGATCGCGCATCCCGAGAAGTATTCAGAACTGCAGGTCCGCGTCTGCGGCTGGAACGTCTATTGGAAAGATCTCAGCAGGGAAGAACAGGAGGCGTACATCCTCCGGGCGGAGGGCGTACAGCCGTAAAACCTGCGGACAAAAAAAGAGCATCAATTCCGGGCGCTTGCGTCCACAGAATTGATGTTCCCCCGTGCACCTCCAGGGGCTCGAACCCTGGACACCCTGATTAAGAGTCAGGTGCTCTACCAACTGAGCTAGAGGTGCCTGCCGTTTCAAACGACAAATGGCATTATACCGATGGCAATTACATTTGTCAAGTCGTTTTTGAAAAATTTTACCGGGTTTTCCGAAAGACCCGGTATTGTGAAGGAGAATCGGTCTCATGAGATTGAGAAACATACCGGGAGCGGAAGAAACGATCGAGGCGAGCCCGTTTGTCGTTCAGGATCCTGCTTCGTTTCGCGGACGGTGGAAAGAAGCGATATTTCCGGGAGTGAAGCGCTTTTATCTGGAGATCGGGTGCGGCAAAGGCATCTTTCTCCACACATTGTCCGAACGGGATCCGGAGACCGGATTTCTCGGCATCGAAAAAATGTCGTCGGTCCTGCTGCGCGCCGTTGAAAAATTCGGGGCGGAAGAGCGGGCGAATCTTCGTTTTTTGCGCATGGACGCGGAGAACATCACGGAGTGTTTCGCTCCCGGCGAAGTCGACCGGATCTACCTGAATTTCTCCGATCCCTGGCCGAAGGACCGTCATCACAAGCGCCGGCTTACGAGCCGGGAGTTTCTTGCGCGTTATGCCGCGGTCCTTTCCCCCGGCGGTACGCTCGAGTTTAAGACGGACAATGAGGCGCTGTTCGATTTTTCTCTGGAGGAACTCTCGGCGGTTCATTGGACCGTGACGGAAATGACGCGGGACCTGCACCGGAGCCCGATGAACGAGGGCAACGTCATGACGGAATACGAAGACCGGTTTTCGACGCTCGGGAACCGGATCCTGAAACTGATCGCAAAACCTGCCGGGGCGTAAAGGCGCACACGCTTTCGTTCCGGGTGAAAACAGAAAGGAGACAGGAGAAAAAACATGAGAGAAAGACTGTGGAAGCGCATCGCGCTCGTTTTCGGAGCATTGGCGGCCGCGCTGATTCTGGCAGGCCTTACGCCGACCGCGGCAAAGGCCGGTGAAGTCGATCCGGAGGCCCCGCACGTACATTGCGTCTGCGGCAATTCCGCATCGGCGATCGCATCAGACGAGCATAGCTGCTCGAATCCGGATCAGGTCTGGACTGCGGTCGGGACAGATGCTGAACTCCGCAATATTTCGAGCGGGAACAATTATTTTTATCTGACCGCCGACATCGAGATGACGGCAGCAATCAAACTGACGGCGGGGCAGTACCTGTATCTTTGTCTGAACGGACATACGATCACGGCGGCCGTCAACAACAGGGCGTTCTGGTTCGGGGACAACATTGACGCGAAGTTTTCCTTCTGTGACTGTCAGAAGAGCGGCACGATCACTGCGCATCCGGACACGACGGGAGTGGCAAACGGCGGAAACTTCTATCTCGGAAGCGGCGCCAGGTCCGAGTTTTACGAGATCACTGTCGCAAACGGAAAAAGCACGACGAGCGGCGGAAATTTCTGGATCAACGGCGTCGGCGCAGGCGGGGTCCGTTTCTTCCATTGCACGATCACAGGCGGATCTGCGACGCGAAATGCGGCTTCCACCGCATCCGGAGGAAACGTCTTCGTGAGCAACTCATCCCCGGCGGGCGATATCTGGTTCATTGACACGACGATCTCGGACGGCACTTCCCACAATTCGTCTACGGAAGCCAAGGCTTATGCCGGCGGCGGAAATCTGACGGTCCGGTGTTCCGGCACCGTTCAGAAAGCGCATTTCATCGGAAGTACTTCCATTACCGGCGGAACGGCATCGAGCGCGAAGCAGTATACCTGCGCCGGGAATCTACAGCTCAGTGCGGGAACCGCGGAAATCGGGTCCGGCGTGACGATTTCGGGCGGCACGTCGCGTTCTGACAGCGGAAACATTCATTTCGGTTCCGGTGCGGTCGTCACGATCGACGGGGCGAACATCTCCGGCGGTACTGCGTCGACCGGCGGCAGCATCGTCGTGGAAAACGGTGACGTGACGATCCAGGGGAACACGGTCATCACCGGAGGAAAAGCGACGTCGAAAGGCGGCAACATCTACATGAAGGGTGCGTCATCCCGGCTCACGATCCTCGGCGGGACGATCCAGGAAGGAGAAATGACGAACACTTCCGGAAGTTACGGCGGAAACGTCGCGATCGAGGCCGGAACGTTCACCATGCGCGGCGGCACGATCAAGAACGGTAAAATCGCAAATTCAAACGGTTACAACCTTGCGGTCGGTTACACGACGTCGACGAGCAGTTACGCCACCATCTACGGCGGTACGATCAGCGGGGCACTGTCCGGAAGTAAAGGGAACAGCGTCTGCACGCAGTCGGCAAGCGGAACCGATCCGAAACACGGTGAACTGACGATCCACGGCGGCACGTTCGGGAACACCGTTCAGTCGGTCGGCGGCGTGCTGACGATCGACGGCGGCACGTTCAACAACGTGGCACATCACACGGGCACGACGGTGATCTCGGGCGGCCGGATCAATGAAGTAAACGCGACCGGAGCGTCCTCTTACGGCGCAGGAACCGTTACGGTGAGCGGCGGCTACATGTTCTCCTTCGTCCGCGATGCATCGAAATACAACAACTCGATCACCGCGACGATAAACGGCGGCTTCTTCGTGAACGAGCCGGATGAGGCTTATCTCGGAACCGGGCGCAGAATCTTCCCCGGCACCTATCAGAATACCGACGCAAGCGATACGAGGACCTACAACTATGAAGTTGCCGAAGGGTATCTCATTGAGGTGACGGGATTGCTGAAAGACAGTGATCCTCCTGTGGCGGCCGGCAGCAACTTAGAAGGCGGCGGTCTGTTCAGAAAGGGAGCGAGTTTCTATGCTTCCGTTTCTCCCCAGTACGGCGAAATCCTGAACGGTCAAACCTTCCTCGGCTGGTTCGATGCGGATGATTTGTCGACTCCGCTTACGACCGAGAGCGTTTATTACTCGACAGCAACCAAGGACCTTGTATTAGTGGCTTTGTACGAACAGACGTCAGTGACGGACTGCACGGTCCTGGTCACCGGCGGCGACTATTCTTATGCAAAAATAGTGAATATGCAGCTCGTTGAGACCGCGGGGACGGGCGCCGGTTTCACGGCGGAATCGGGTACGAGGGTCCGGCTCACCTATACGGGAGAAGACGCGTTCAACGGATGGGTCAATGAATACGGCAAACTGCTCAGCAGAGACCGGGAATACTGGTACTTCGTTACGACGGACGCCACATTGACCGCACTCACCGATGAAGGACAGAGCACGAAGGCGGTGTTCTACAATAAATTCAACCAGGTCATGTCCATGAAGGCGCTTGCTGCATTGACCGACGCGGACATTCCTGTCATTCCAGCGGAGACCGGCTGCATCAACGGACGCTGGACGGCCGGAGGTGCGGAAGTGACCACCGCGGACGAAGTCAGAGCCGCGAAGAAGGACGGTGCCCCGACCGTGGACGTCGTTGCGCGGTATGATGAAAGCGGAGACGTCTACACGGTGACCGTGATCGGCGTCATGAAAGGCGCGGACGGAACGCTGCCGTCCACATGGGAGCGGTATACAACCGGTGACGGGACGTACACGGCCAACATCGGAAATCCGGTCAAGCTGGAGGAAATGAACCCCGGGAGCGGGCACTTCGTCTGCTATCTGGATGAAAACGGAAAGATCCTGTCGGCATACCACAGCCCGAACCTTCGCTTCGCACACGACCGGACGATCTACGGCGTGTACGGCACGATGGAAGATTTCCAGGCCGTTCTCGGAAAGCCGCTGATCCAGTTCGTGACGGCGGAGAAGAACGGGAATGTGATCACGCTGGAAGCGCTTCGTTACGTATATGCGGGGGATGCGGTGCTGGAGCAGGGCATTCTTTTTACGACGGATGCCAAGAAGGGGAGCCTGACTGCGGAAGAGGCACTGAAACCCGGCAGCGATCATACGTACAAGTACGTCTCGAACGGCAAGGACAGAAACGATACGACGGGACTGACGCTTAAGAACGTTTCGGTGAAAATCTATGCGAGGGCATATCTCGTCATTGCGGGAACGGGTTCGGAAGTCATCTATTCCGAGGTCGTCGAGATCGAGCCGTAAATCTTTGATACGGAACAGGGCGTCTCGGCGAAAAGCCGGGCGCCCTGTTTTTTATGTGTAAAAGAAAGTTTGTTTTTCAAAAGCAAGTCAGCCATTGCTAACCGTTTAACAGTTGATTTTTATGGATTTGTGTGTTATCTTTTTGGCAGTTCGAAAGTTTATTTTCTGCAGTTTTTGAATATCTTTCGGAATCAATTCCAGAAAAGAAGGAGAAAAACATGAAAAAGAGTTGGCTGATGATCCTTTGCGCACTGCTTTTCGCATTGACGGCCGTGTTTGCGGCAGGCTGCAAACAGGACACGAAGACGGAAGCGCCGGAGACGAAGGCGACGGAAGCGCCCGAGACGAAGACGGAAGAAGCGACGGAGCCGGAAACGGAAGAAGTGACCGAGCCCGAAACGGAAGAAGCGACGGAACCCGATGCGCCGGCAGAGGATGATGCGGAAGTGCTCGGAGAAGGCAGCACGGTATTCAACTTCAAGGTGACGGACAAGGACGGAAACGTGAAGGCGTTTGAGATCCATACGGATGAAACGGTCGTCGGAGACGCGCTTCTTGCTCTGGAACTGATCGAAGGCGAAGAGAGCCAGTACGGACTGTACGTGAAGAAAGTCAACGGCATTCTTGCGGACTATGACGTGGATCAGACCTATTGGGCGTTTTACGTCAACGGCGAGTATGCGATGACCGGCGTGGATGCGACCGACGTGGAAGCCGGCGCGACGTACGAGTTCAAGGTGGAAAAGTAATCTTTCCCGAAACAATGCAATACAGGATCAGGAGGTCCCCCGGGGCCTCCTGATTTTTTTCGGCGCTTCTTTGAATTCTTTCCGGTAGGCACGGTAAAAAGCGGAATAGTCCCTGAAACCGGCGAGTTCCGCCGCTTCCGTCGGTTTCCGTCCGCCTAAGATGTATTCTCTTGCGAGAAAGAGCCGTTTCGTAGTCACGTAGGCCCAGACCGTCGCGCCGGTCATTGCCTTGAAGATCCGGTTCAGCTGCGTCTTGCTGACGTAGAACCGGCTGCAGATCAGATCCAGGGACAATGGTTTCGTGAGGTTGGAGGAGATGTAGGAAAGAATGCGCGAAGCCTCCGTTTCGTTCTTTTCATGTGGCGCCGCCCGTAATTTGTCAAAGGCGCCCGAAAGGGCGGCGAGGAGAGAGAGCAAAGCGGCGAAAGAAGACGCAGCGTCGTTGGAACGGACGAGTTCGCCGAGATAAAACCGGAAGTTCCTGTCAGCGAAAAGATCGCTCCGGTAATGATTGCATTCGCCGAAAGCCCGGTCGTGGAAGGAACGCAGGTATTCTTCCTGAACGGCTTCGGGAAGAGGGGAGAGGTCGCGGAAATTTACGACGATCCGGCGGTACGGCGTATTTTCTGAAAACGAAACGTGATGCACCTCACCGGGTGCCATCAGCATCACGTCCCCCGGAGAAAGGTCATAGCGCGTGCCTTCGACCATATAGCAGGCGCTGCCTTCGAGAAAGCAGTAGATCTCGTAATTCACGTGAGAATGCATCTTGAAATCCGATTGTTCCGGACACCCGGTCAATGTTTCCGATGCGTGGATCTGATCCGGAGAAAAAGACGTTTTTTGTGCCATGCCGTTCCTTCCTTTTCCGGCGGTTCGGCTGCCGGCCTCCATATACGGACATCATAATTGATTTTGGCGATTTTTGCAATGTTTTCGCGAAAAAATGGTACTTTTACTATTGATATCGTCTTTACCGGCGGTATAATCGAAATAGAAATATAAGAACAGGAGATGATCCCCATGAACGAAACGATCCGTTTGTACGGCTTCGCCGACGAAGCATCGATCTTCATTGACGAACAGATCCGGACGCTGAAGCGGAACAAACTGAACGGGCTTGAACTTCGGAATACGGAATTCGGCGACGCGACGAAACTCTCAAAGAATCAGGCAAAAGAGATCCGGGAAAAACTGGAAGATGCCGGGCTTACGGTCTGGTCCGTCGGCTCTCCCGTCGGAAAGACGACAATCACGGACACGGATGAGATCTGGCTGGAAAGCTTCAAACACGCACTGGAGATCGGAGAGATCCTCGGCGCGAAGAAGTTCCGGCTTTTTTCATTTTACATTCCGAAGGGCGAGGATCCCCTGCCGTACCGGGACGAAGTCATTGACCGGCTCGGACGGATCACGGACGCGGCCCGGGGATCTTCAATCGTGCTCTGCCATGAAAACGAGAAAAGGATCTACGGAGAATCCCCGGAACGCTGTCTCGACCTTTTGACTGCATTGCCGGGACTCCGGGCGGTGTTCGATCCGGCGAATTTCGTGCAATGCGGTGCCGACGCGCTGAAGGCGTGGGAAATGCTTGGTCCGTTCACGGACTACCTCCACGTGAAGGATTCCCTTTCGGATCTTACCATCGTTCCTGCGGGACAGGGAGAAGGGCACGTACCGGAGATCGTGCGGGACTTTGTGAACCTGGGCGGCCGGGACTTTACGCTGGAACCTCATCTCTACCCGTTTGCCGGCCTTTGGGCGCTGGAGCAGCAGGGAGACCGGAGCGGCATCTCCGGGGATCGCTATGAAAATGCCGGGAAAGCGTTTTCGGAGGCGGTCGAGGCGTTCCGGAACGTGTTAGAGAACATTTGACGGAGGAAAAATCATGGAAATCGGTGCGCAACTGTTTACGGTCCGGGAATTCTGCAAGACATTGGACGGTTTTGAGGAATCCTTGAAAAAGGTGGCGGACATCGGCTACAAAACGGTGCAGGTCTCGGCGACCTGTCCTTACGAGGCCGGATGGCTGAAAGAAAAACTCGCGGAGAACGGGCTTCGCTGCGTCCTGACGCACATCCCGCAGGAGAAATTGCTGAACGACCTTGACCGCGTCATTCGCGACCACCATGCGTTTGACTGCGAATGCATCGGGCTCGGACACTATAAATTCGAAGATCCGGCAGCGGATTACGAAACGTTCAAGGCGCTTTACGGTCCGGTGGCGGAAAAGATCCGTTCCGGCGGCCGCTATTTCATGTATCACAACCATGCGCGGGAGTTTCAGAAAATCGGACAGAAAACGATCCTTCGACAGATGGCGGAGGACTTCTCTCCCGAGGTCATGGGCTTTACGTTCGACACCTATTGGGCTCAGGTCGGCGGGGCTGACCCGGCGGCCTATCTCGAACTCCTTTCCGGGCGGATCCCGGTGATCCACTTAAAGGACTGCGGCTACGGTCAGAAAATGGAAGTCATCGGCGAAGGCAACATCAACTTCGACCGCGTCTTCGAAAAAGCCGAAGCCGGCGGTACGAAATACATGCTCGTGGAGCAGGACAACTGCAACGGCGAAGACCCGTTCGACTGCCTGAAGCGCAGCTACGAATACCTGAAGAGCCGCGGGTTTTCATAAAAGAGTCTGCACTGTTCGGTGCTGATGGACAGATGCCTGAAGTCAGCCGGAAATCTATAGCGAGAGGCATCGAGGAGCGCAGCGACGAGGCGAACGAGCGGTGATTTCCGGTGACGAAGGCATCCGGGAAAGAAGGGAGAAGGAAATGGAAAAAGTGAGACTCGGCGTGATCGGCGTCGGCAATATGGGTTCGGGGCATATCAATAATGTGATGGAGGGCAAGTGCCCTGAAATCGAGATCGCGGCGGTCGCGGACGTGAAGCCGGCGCGGTTAAAGTGGGCGAAGGAAAGGGTCGGTGAGGCATTGCCGGTGTTTGACAATGCGGAGGCGATGCTGGACAGCGGGCTCATTGACGCGGTGATCGTCGCCGTACCGCACTACGATCATCCGAAGTACGTGATCGAGTGTCTGAAGCGCGGCATTCACGTGATGTCGGAAAAGCCGGCCGGTGTGTACACGAAGCAGGTGAAGGAGATGAACGCGGAAGCGGCGCTGCATCCTGAAGTCGTGTTCGGAATGATGTTCAACCAGCGGACGAACTGCATCTACCGGAAACTCAAGGAACTCGTGGATTCCGGCAGATTCGGCAGGATCCGTCGGACGAACTGGATCATCACGAACTGGTACCGCCCGCAGGCATATTACGACTCGGGCGACTGGAGAGCGACCTGGTCCGGCGAGGGCGGCGGCGTGCTCCTCAACCAGTGCCCGCACCAACTGGACCTTCTGCAGTGGATCACCGGCCTGCCGAAAAAGGTGGAAGCGCATCTTTCCTTCGGCAAATGGCACGACATTGAAGTCGAGGACGACGTGACGGCGTATCTCGAATATGAAAACGGCGCGACCGGCGTGTTCGTCACGACGACCGGCGACGCGTTCGGCACGAACCGGTTTGAGATCCAGATGGACAAGGCAAAGTTCGTCGTCGAGGGCGGAAAGCTTTACATGGCGGAATTCCCGATGACCGAGCCGGAATTCTCGAAGACGAGCACCGAGCCTTTCGGCCATATGAAATGCACGCTCGCCGAAGTGGAAACGGACGGAGAGAATCCGCAGCATTCCGGCGTCCTTAACGCGTTTGCGGACGCGATTTTGCACGGGGGAGAACTCGTCGCGAGAGGCGAAGAAGGGATCCGGGGACTGACGCTGTCGAATGCAATGCATCTCTCCGCATTCATGGGAAAACCGGTCGAGATCCCCTTTGACGACGACCTCTATTACGAGGAACTGATGAAACGCGTCCGGACTTCGAGACGGAAAACGAACGTTAGGGAAGTGATCGCGGAGGTAGGAAACACCTTCCACGGAACCGGAAAGTGAGAGGACGAAACCGTGAAGTATACTCATCTTTTGACCAACGAAACGGCGAGAACCCTTTACGACGAGATCCGGGACCTTCCGGTCGTGGATTATCATTGCCATCTGTCACCGAAGGAGATATTCGAGGACCGGCCGTTTGACAACGTCGGCGAGGTCTGGCTCTCGGGCGATCATTACAAGTGGCGGCTGATGCGGATCGCGGGGATCCCGGAAGAGAAGATCACCGGCAATGCCCCGTGGAAGGACAAGTTCTTATCGTACGCCAAGGCGCTGGAAGACGCGCCCGGGAATCCGCTGTACGCCTGGTCGCACATGGAACTTCAGAAGTATTTCGGCATCAAAACGGAGCTTTCTTCTGCGACGGCGGAAACGGTCTATGAGGAGGCAAACCGCATGATCCGGGAGAAGCAGCTTTCTCCGCGGAAACTCATCCTGCAGTCAAACGTTGAGACGGTCTGCACGACCGACGACCCCGCGGACGATCTTCGGTGGCACGGGAAACTGGCCGAAGACGGGTCGTTCCCCGTGCGCGTCCTGCCGTCGTTCCGTCCGGACAATGCCCTGATGCTCGTGAAAGACGGATTCAGGGAGTACGTTGATGCGCTTGGGAAAGCGGCAGGAATTCAAATCACGGATCTTCACAGCCTGAAAGAAGCGCTTCGCCGCCGGCTTGACTTTTTCGTTTCCGCCGGCTGCCGTATCGCGGACGTCGGCATTCCGTATTTTCCGGACCGCATCGGGACGGAAGAAGAGGCGGACCGGGCGCTTCGGAAGGCGCTCGGGAAGGATCCGTCTTTCCGGGAAGGGTTCATGGCATATCTCGGCCATATGTTCGTCTTTCTGGCGGGCGAATATAAGCGCTGCGGGATACTTTCACAGATCCATTTTGCGGTGGAACGGAACGTAAATTCCGCGCTTTTTGCCTCGGTGGGTCCTGATGCGGGCGGAGATACCGCTGGAGACCCCGTCCCGGGCCGCGATCTCATCCGGCTGCTGGATGCGGAGGCAGTTTCGGAGAGCTTGCCGGAGACGATCCTCTATTCCCTGAACGACGCGATCCTTCCGGAGCTCGGTTCGATCGCCGGTGCGTTCCGGGGCGTTTCCCTCGGCGCCGCCTGGTGGTTCAACGACCACGAAAGCGGGATCCGGAAGCAACTTCAGGTCATGGCGGAGACCGGTGCCCTCGGGCGGTTTTACGGGATGCTGACGGACTCCAGAAGCTTCCTTTCCTACGCGCGGCACGACTATTTCCGGATGATCCTTTCCTCGGTCCTCGGCGAATGGTTCGAACGGGGAGCATTGTCGTATGAGAACGCGGAAAGGATCGCGAAAAAGGTGGCGTATCTGAACGCGCGGGAAGCGATGTCAGAACGGAACGGCTGAGCAGTCAGTCGGAATCACAAGGAGAAGGGCAATGAAACTTTCATTCAGATGGTACGGAGAATCGGATCCGGTGTCGCTTCGCTACATCAGTCAGATCCCGAACATGCATTCCGTGGTGAGCGCGGTCTACGACGTAAAGCCGGGCGAGGTCTGGCCAATGGAGAGCATCTTGAAGATCAGGGAAGCCTCCGAAAAACACGGACTCGTCTTTGACGTCGTGGAGTCGGTGCCGGTGCCTGAAGAGATCAAGCTCGGCGCGGAAAAAGCGACGGAATACACGGAGAATTATTGCGAGAACATCCGCCGTCTCGGAAAGGCCGGGGTGAAGTGCATCACGTACAATTTCATGCCGGTGTTCGACTGGACCAGGACGGATCTTGCGTTCGAAGCGCCCGACGGTTCGACGAGCCTCGTCATGGACGTGGACGAATTAAAAGGACTGGATCCGCTCAAGGAAGACATTTCATTGCCGGGCTGGGACCAGAGCTATACGAAAGAAGAGATCCGCGGACTCATCGAGGCCTACCGGACGCTCGGAGAAGAAGGACTCTGGAAGAATCTGGAGAGTTTCCTGAAGAAGATCATCCCGGTCGCGGAAGAGGCCGGCGTACGCATGGCGATCCACCCGGACGACCCGCCGTACCCGATCTTCGGCATTCCGCGGATCATTACGGACGAAACGAATCTCGACAGGATGTTAGCCATCGCGGACAGTCCGGCGAACAGCCTTTGCTTCTGCACGGGTTCGCTCGGCAGCGGATTGCAGAACAACGTTGAAGAAATGGTCGGGAAATACGCGAAAAGGGACCGTATCGCCTTTATGCACATCCGGCAGGTGAAACTCTCGCCTGACGGCAGTTTCGCCGAAAAGGGACATATTTCGAGCGCAGGAAGCATGGACATGTACCGGATCGTGAAAGCGCTCGTCGATGCAGGGTTCGACGGCTACGTTCGGCCGGATCACGGGCGGATGATCTTCGGGGAGACCGGAAAGCCGGGATACGGGCTTTACGACCGTGCTCTCGGCGCGGCTTACCTGAACGGATTGTTCGAAGCGGCGGAGAAAGAAAAACGGAAGGAAGAGGGAAAGGGGCAATGATGGAACGGAACGTACTCAACACGGATTTGTCGGGAAAGGTCGCGGTCGTGACCGGCGCGGGCGGCGTGCTCTGCTCGGAGTTCTCGAAGGTGCTGGCCCGGGCGGGCGCGAAAGTGGCATTGCTTGATTTGAATTACGTGGCGGCGAAGCAGGTTGCCGAAGAGATCGTGAACGAGGGCGGAACAGCGAAGGCCTACGAATGCAACGTACTGGACCGTGATATCTGTGAAAGCGTGGCGAAACAGGTCGAGGCGGACTTCGGTCCCGCGGACATCCTGTTGAACGGCGCCGGCGGAAACAACCCGAAGGCGACGACGGACAAGGAATACTTCGAAGAGGGCGACCTCGACGCCGAAACGAAGTCCTTCTTCGATCTCGATGCGTCCGGCGTCGGTTTCGTCTTCAACCTGAATTTTCTCGGAACGCTTCTTCCGACGCAGGCGTTCGCAAAGCAGATGGCCGGACGCGGAGGCTGCAATATCCTGAACATTTCCAGCATGAACGCCTTCACGCCGCTCACGAAGATCCCGGCCTATTCCGGTGCGAAGGCGGCGGTCTCGAACTTCACGAAATGGCTGGCCGTGCATTTTTCAAAGGCCGGCATTCGCGTCAATGCGATCGCGCCGGGTTTCTTTGTGACGAAACAGAATGAAAAACTGCTGTTCAATGACGACGGCACGCCGACGGCGCGGACGGGCAAGATCCTCGCCGCAACGCCGATGGGACGCTTCGGGAAAGCGTCGGAACTCGCCGGCGCGGTGCTGTTTCTTTTGAACAATGACGCCGCCGGCTTCATCACCGGCGTCGCGCTGCTGATCGACGGCGTATTTTCGTCATATTCAGGGGTGAAAGCCTCAACGAAAGTGTATCCAAATGGATCGAATCGTCAAAACCGCCGTCATCGGCATCGGAAACATGGGCACCGCTCATGCGAACGCGATCTTTAAGGGCGAGATCCCGGGACTTACGCTGTCTTCGGTCGCGGACGTACGGGAATGCAGGCGCGAATTTGCGCGTCAGGCGTATCCCGGCGTTTCCGTATTCGAAACGACGGAAGAATTGTTAAAAGCTGCAAAGCCGGATGCGGTCGTCATTGCCGTTCCTCATCCGATGCATACGGAGCTGGCCGGAAAGGCGATCGAAGCGGGCTGTCACGTGCTCCTCGAGAAACCGGAAGACGTCAGCGTGAACAAGGCATTGGAATTGAACGCCTTTGCCGCAAACAGCGGCCTCGTGTTTTCCATGATGTTCAACCAGCGCACGAACCCGCTCTTTCAGAAGGCGAGGGAACTCGTACAAGGCGGCGCGCTCGGCGAGCTCAAGCGGACGAATTGGATCATTACGAACTGGTACCGGACCGAAGCCTACTACCGGTCCGGCGACTGGAGAGCGACCTGGGCCGGCGAAGGCGGCGGCGTTCTCTTAAATCAGGCGCCGCACAATCTGGACCTCTGGCAATGGATCGCCGGGATGCCGGATAGTCTGTCGGCCCGGACGGAGACCGGCAAGTTCCACGACATCGAAGTCGAGGACGAAGCCGAGATCCGCGTCCGGTATGCAAACGGCGCGACCGGCTATTTCCTGACGACGACCGGTGAATACCCCGGCACGAACCGCTTTGAGATCGTCGGAACGAAGGGCAAGATCGTCCTCGAAGAGGGAAAACTCCGTCACTGGACCGTCGAGGGCGACGAGCCGGAGTACCGGAAAAACGCGCCGGAGACCGCGCCGAAGCTGCCGGTCAGATACGAGGAGATCACGGCCGGTCCGACGGAAGACGGTCACAAGCTCATCCTGAAGAACTTTGCGAACGCGATCCTTTCCGGGGAGAGGCTCATTGCCCCGGGGCCGGAAGGCGTGAACGAACTCAGTCTTTCCAATGCGGCCTATCTTTCCGCATGGAAGGGCGGCACGGAAGTCGGCCTGCCGCTTTCCGAAGAAGACCGGGCGGAATTTGACCGGCTCTTCGCGGAACGGAAAGTTGCTTCGAGATACAGAAAAACCGAATCGCCCGGCGCTTCCGGCGGCGAATACCTGTCCCGCTGGTCGGTACAATGGGAGAAGATGAGATGACGAAAGCCTATTCCGTTCAAATCGTTCGCAAGGATCCCGTGCTCGTATTCGCGGCAGAGGAATTGAAAAAGTATCTCCGCATGATGCTCATCGAAGGCGGAGACGTCCCGATTTCGTTTTTTGACGGGAACCTCGTTTATGCTGCTTGTGTGATCGAGAAAGACGTGTTCCGGCTCGGCCTGCTCGAGGATTTCGGCTTCCGTAACGAAGCGCCGGATCCGGTTCTCGACGACGTCGTTCATATCGACGTGAATGAGCGCGGCGGCGTTCTCGCGGGCTCCAATCCGAGAAGCGTGTTGTTCGCCGTTTACCGCTTCTTACGGAAAAACGGCTGCCGGTTCCTGTATCCGGGGCCGGACGGCGAGTTCATTCCGGTCAGGCAGGAACTTGAGCCGGTGCGCTATCATAAGATGGCCGATCATCGCTTCCGCGGGCATTGCAATGAAGGTGCGGAGAGCCAGCAATGCATGCTGGAGACCATTGATTTCTACGCGAAACAGGAAATCAACGTCTACATGCTGGAATTCGATAATCCGTTCGTCTATTACAACAAATACTACGCCCACCTGAACAATGAGGAAAACCGCGTTCCGGAGTCGGTTTCCCGCGATCAGGTCAAACAGTGGAAGCGGCAATGCGAGGCGGAGATCGCGAAGCGCGGTCTGCAGTTTCACGACATGGGACACGGCTGGACGGCGGATCCGTTCGGCATTGATTCCTCCATCGGCTGGAACGAATCCGGACAGGTCCTGACCGAACGGCAGAAGAGCGTTCTGGCATTGCGGAACGGAAAACGCGAACTCTTCAAAGGAGTGCCGCTCAATACGAATCTCTGCATGTCAAACCCCAAAGTGCGTTCGACGATGGCGGACGCCGTCGTGTCCTATGCGAAAAAGCATCAGAACGTGACGTATCTGCACGTCTGGCTTGCGGACGGGGCGCGGAATCATTGCGAGTGTCCGGAGTGCCGGAAGATGCGTCCGAGCGATTTCTACGTGATGATCCTGAACGAGATCGATGAGAAACTGGAGATAGAGGGGCTTCCGACGAGGATCGTGTTCATTGCCTATCAGGACACGCTGTTCCGGCCGGAAAAAAAGAAACTGAAGCATCCGGAACGCTTTTCGCTTCTGTACGGACCGATCGGAAGGAACTACACCTTCAGCATTCGGGAGAACATGACCGTTCCCGAACCGCTTCCCTATGTCCGGAACGCGTGGAAGACGCCGTCGACGACGGAAGAGAATTTCGCCCTGCTCAAATCCTGGGAGGAGATCTACGATGGTCCGGTATTCGGATATGAATACCATTTCTGGCGCCAGCAATACCATGACCCGGGCTTCATGTACCTCGCGCGGCGGATCTACGAAGACGTGCTCGGCTTGCGGACGATGGGCATGGACGGCTACGTCGAGGACGGCTCGCAGCGCAGCTTCTTCCCGAACGGTTTCCCGCTTCAGATCTATGCGGAAACGCTCGTGAACCGTGACGTCGATTACGAAGCGGAGCAGGAAGACTGGTTCCGCGCGGCATACGGGGAAGGATATCGGGAAGTCATGGCGTACCTGCAAAAGGTCTCGGATTTCTTTGATTTCCCGTACATGAGCGGGCAGAAATCTGCCGATCCGGCGAAGGGAATGCATTATCACCCGGAAATGGCGGAAAAGTTCGAAGCCGCGCACGAACTCGCCGAAGAAGGCAGGGCGCTCGCGAAAGCGCATCTTACGATGCCGGCACGCGTGCAGACGTTGTCCTATCGCCTGCTGCTCCGGCACGCGGATTACGTAGAGGGCATTGCCGCCTGCATGAAAGAGAAAGCAAGAGGCAATGATGCGCAGGCGTTTGAGAATTATGAATCGTTCCGAAAGGAATTCGGGAAATACGAATGTGAACTCGAGCGTTATTTCGATCACGGGCTCGCGTTCACCTGCTTCCGGCTGGACGTGAAGCGGCCGGCCAAGGTATTGGTGCCGGGGCAGTAAAAACGGTGATTATTTAAGACCTTGAATAATGCAGTCCGCCGCGTAGGGGTTGCCCACGTCGTAGCGTTCGACTGCGAGGAGCAGTAAGACGTCGCCTTTTTTCAGGGAAGCAATTTCCTGAAGGGCGGCGTCTTCTTTGATCGCATCGCGGTGAATGGAGGTCACGCGTGAGAATTCGGGAATGAAGAATTTCAGGATGACGTCCCGGAACGAATCGCCGACCATCACGAAATGCGCGGGATTCTCCGACGCCGTCTCGATGACTTCCACCGCGCCGTTGCCGCTGAAGGTCTGCTTTTCATCCGAAAGGATCGCCACGTCTTTCCGGTACGGGATCGAATAAGCGGGATAGCGGGTCGAATAGCCGCAGAAGTTGGAAAGGTCGCCGCCGATCATGGTCGTCGTGATGACCTCAACGTCCTGAAGTTTGGGAACCTCGATGCCGAATTCTCCCATGATCGCATGGAAGGCCGCATACGCTCCGGCATTGTTCCAGTGGGTATCCTGTCTCATGTAGCATTCATAGAGCGGTTTCGCCTCGATGAGATCATTCAGCAGATAGCGGAAGGAAATGCCGTTTTCCTGCAGGAACCGTTCCACGCGGTTCTCCCGCTTGTCGGCGGTTTCGATGTAGTAATTCGGGACGTATTCGGGATAGACCTGTTCCTTGTTCGGAGCCACGGCCACGAGGAACCGGATGCCGCGTTCCTCACAGTATTCCTGCAATGCGCCGAGTTTCTTCAGCCAGTCCTGTTCCGTTTCTTCGGAAAGAAGGTTCGTTCCCGTAAAATACGGCGTGCACAGCTCTCCCGAATAGAAGAGCCAGTCGCCCCGCCCGTACACGGCATAATTGTCCTCGAGCGGCGCAAGATACGGATCGTCCCAAGTCTTCCGGTCGCTGTATTCGGGCGAATCATACCAGTCCGGCGTCGACAGCTTGGACAGGAACGGATGGACTTTCTTCCGGTAGACCTGTTCTATTTTTTGCGTGATTTTCTTCTTTGCGGAAATGAGGCGGAGCCGGAACGGGATGTGATCGTCGAACCAGGTATTCAGATCTGTGAAGAATTCATCGCCTTCCGAGAGCGACGGAAACTCCGCCAGCGCCCGCTTTTCCTCGAGCCCGGCGTTCGGATTCTGTTTCGGGATCATTTTGGCAATGACCGGAAGCACGAGAAAGAGCGCGAAGACGCCGATGATCAGGATCGGAAGGAAACGGCTCTTTTTTTCTTTTTTCGTCAGATCCGTCATGGTGCCTCCTTAGAACGCCCCGTAAATCGAAGGACTGTAAGACCCTTCGATGAGGAGTGCGATGGACCAGGCGAACAGTCCGAAAAGAACGAAGAATCCGAGGATCTGAACGATCTTCGAATTCCGGACGCGAAGCGCGAGTTTCCGAAGCGGTCTCTGCAATGCTCCGGCGAACAGGATGCCGCCTGCGATCGTCAGGATCAGGTTCGCATTGAAATAGGTGACGACGTCATGCCCGAAGGAAACGCCGTTCGTTCCGAAGAGCGCGCCGAAGTAGGAGAGCGCCGTCGGAAGATCCGCCGCCCGGAAGAAGACCCAGCCCATCATGACGACGAAGATCGTGTAAAGCCAGTTGAGAGGTTTCACGGGGTTCTTTTTCAAGACTTTTCCGAGGAACAGTCGCTCCAGCACGCTGAAGACCGCGAAGAACAGTCCCCAGATCACGAAGTTCCAGGTGTTGCCGTGCCAGAGTCCCGTGACGAAGAATACGACCGTGAGATTGAGAAGCGTTCTCGCAAGCCCCTTTCTGCTGCCGCCGAGCGGAATGTAAATGTAATCCCGGAACCAGGACGAGAGTGAAATGTGCCACCGGCGCCAGAATTCCTGGATGGAGAGCGCCGTGTAGGGGTATTCGAAGTTCTCGCTGATCTCGAAACCGAACATGTGCCCGAGTCCGATCGCCATGTCCGAATACCCGGAAAAATCATAGTAGATCTGCAGTGTGAACAGCAGGAGTCCGAGCCAGGCTTCCCCGGCGCCGAGCGAAGACGGGTCTTTTCCGAAAATCTCCGCAACGACCGGGGAAACGGTGTTTGCGATCATGACCTTCTTTACGAAACCGACGAGGAACCTCCGGATGCCTTTCATGAAACCTTCGACGGAAAGCGTTCTCGTCCGGATCGACGATCCGAGGACGCCGTACCGCATGATCGGCCCCTGACTGAGCTGCACGAACAGGGCAACGTACAACGAGAAATTCAGAGGATTCCGCTCCGCCTTCACCTTTTCCTTGTGTACGTCAGCCAGATAGGAAATGCTCTGGAACACGATGAAGGAAGCCGCGAGCGGCATGGAGATCAGGCGGAAATACTTGAAGAAAACGAGCGCGGCGACGTTCAGGAATATCGCAGAAAAGAGAACGATACGACGCTTGGAAAGCGCGGTTTCCCTCGAAAAGCGTTCCATGAACAGCCCGAATCCGAAGTTTACGAGGATCGAGGCAAACAGGAAGATGAGTCCGAAGTAACCGCTCCAGAGATAGAAGACCACGCTGAAGACGAGGAGGATCGCATTGCGTACGATCATCCTCGCTTTTTCGTTTTTTACGGGGAGGAGTTCTGCCGCGAAGTGCAGAAGCAATACGGCCGGCAGAAAGCCCCAGAGAAAAATGAGCGATGAGAATTCCATGTCCCCATTATAAGAGATGCGTACCATTTTTGCAACGGTCAGAAAAATGTTGCATTTTGTCGAAAAAAGTGTATACTTTTTATAAAAGGGATTGCACGAAGAGAAGGGGGATCTCTGTGAAGTATTGGTATTTTGCAGTTCTGTCGATCGCGTTCACTCTGGCCCTCATCTGGGCCGAGGGGAAACGGAAAATGACGGCGGCATTGATCTTCAAAGCATTGGCGAGCGCGTCGTTCGTGGCCCTCGGCGTGTTTTCTTTCCGCATGTCCTCGGACCGCGGAAAAACGGTGTTCCTCCTTCTCGGCCTCATTTTCGGCGCCGTCGGAGACGTGCTTTTAAACGTCTGCCACCTGGTGCACGAATCGCCTCTGATCTTCTTTATCGGCGGAATGTCGTTCTTCATCGGGCACATCATGTATTTGTTCGTGCTGGTTCCCGCTGCGGTTCCTTACGTCGTTCCGGCGGTCATTGCCGGCGTCGGAGCCGCGGTGCTTCTTCTCATTTTCCTGCACCGGAAACAGAACGCGGACCGGGTCCTGTTTCTGGAATCCGTCGCTTATATGATCACGGTGTCACTCATGGCGTCGTTCGCGGTCTTCGGGTTTTTCTCGAAGACGGGCGATCCGGCCGGGATCCTCCGTGCATTGGGAGGCGTTCTCTTTCTCGTGAGCGACACGATGCTGTTCTGCCGGATGATCCGGAAAGAAAAAGCGCCGGCGGCCCTCGGAGCGCTGCTCCTCATTGCCTATTATCCGGCGCAATGTCTGATTGCGTTTTCGATGCAGTTTATGTAATTTCACCCGGGAATGATTCTCACCGTTGCAGTGCCGTCCGGATACCCCTTGGAAGAGGCCGTGATCCGGACGGTTCCCTGTGTTCCGGCACGGAATGCCGCGAACGCCCGGCCCCGGTACGTATCGTGATACGGCTTGTCAAATACCTCGTCGGTTTTCGTGAGCGCGCTCCCGAATCCGAGCAGTTCCGCGTTTTCCACACTAAGTTTCACTCTCGTTTCGACGGTCGGCTTCCGCACCCCGTCCCGGTCCGTGAACTCGACCGGAACGAAGAAGATCTCGCCCGGGCGCACTTCACTTTTTTCGGGGAGAACGTTCAGGAAAGTATCTTCCTTCCCGGAGGTCAGAACGCCGGTCGAAACGACCCGCCCTTCTTTGTCCAATGCCTCGGCGACGAGTTCTCCGGGCTCATATCTCAGCCGGAACAGCGCCTTGTATTTTTTCACCTTTTTCGTGCGGACCGGTTTGCCGTTTCTCACGAGCCGGATCTTCGCGGCATCCGAATACACTTCGACCGTGGCTTTTACGCCTTCATACCCCTGCCAGGTCCAGGAGGGCAGGGCATTGGTGAATTGCCAGGCGCCCGTCACGGGCGTCTCCTTCGCGTGATTCAGCGGGCGAACTGCAATGTACGGCGCCTTCCGGAGCCCCCATACCACCTGCATGAAGGCCATCTGGGCAAGCGGCTCGCCGGTGACGTCGATCATCCCCTGCCCGGAAAGCAGCGGAAGACCGGGATAGGACGGATAGGTCCAGCCCATGCAGGTCTCCCCGATGTAGTCCCAGGCCGCCCAGACGAAATCGCCGAAAAGCTGCGGATATTTCAAGACGCGGGGCCAGTTGTACGGCTGGTCCCCCGACATGGTTTCCGTGCCGAGCATAAGACGGTCCGGATATTTCTTCGCATCCCGGTCATAGCGGGATGCGGCGTAGTTCAGGCCAATCACGTCGAGATTCGGGGCAATGTCGTTCACGATCCGTTCGGCCGTTTTTCCCTTGCTCATCGTGAAGAAGAGCCAGCCGAGTTTTTCCGTCCAGTAATTGAAGAACTTCGAACCGCTCCGCTTTTCTTGAAAAGAGCCGTCCTCCGGCAATGGCTCCGCCTTGTATTCCCCGGTATCCTTGTAGAGTCCGTGGCCGCGTTTTACCTGCACGTTCAATAGCACGTTGATGCCTGCCGTGACCGGCCGCGTGGGGTCGAGATCGTGAATATGATCCCTCATTTCCCCGGTCAGCTGCACGCCTTTTACTTCCGCGGTCTCCGTCACTTCATTGCCGATCGAATACATAATGACGGAAGGATGGTTCCGGGCGGACTCGACCATCGCCGCCGCGTCTTCCTTCCAGCTTTCCCAGAACTGCCGTGAATAATCGTGATAGGTTTTCGGCGTATACCATCCGTCGAAACATTCGTCGAGGACGTAGAGACCGATCTCGTCGGCGGCGTGAAGCAGGATCTGAGAGGCCGGATTGTGTGCGATCCGGACCGCGTTGAAGCCGTTTTCCTTTAAGATCCGGAGCCGCCGTTCTTCGCTTTCCCGGTATTCCGCCGCGCCGAGCACCCCGTGGTCGTGGTGGATGCAGCCGCCGCGGAGTTTGACCGTCTGTCCGTTCACTGTGAGGCCGTTCCGGGCGTTCCATTTCAGTTCCCGGATGCCGAAACGGATCCTTATTTCATCGTTCTTCTTTCGTGCAACGAGCGTATAGAGTTCAGGGGTTTCGGCGGTCCAGAGCCGTGCGCCCGGGACTTCGATCTCTCCCGGCGTCCCTTTGGCAATGCAGGTTTCTCCGTCGTAGATCTCGATCGTTTCCGCATCGGATTCCACGGCAATGACCGGCGGTACCGCCGAGACCGTGCTGACGTGCAGCGTTTCCACGTGGTCTTTATCCCGGACGATCAGGGAAACCGGGCGGTAGATCCCGCTCCCCGTATACCAGCGGCAGTTCGGCTGCAGGTGGTTTTCCACCCGGACCGAAACCGTGTTTTCTCCGGGAACAAGAAGACCCGTGAGGTCCGCGTCGAAAGGCGTGAAGCCGTAGCGGTGGCGGACGATCTCACGCCCGTTCAAGGAAACAGCCGCATTCTGATAGACGCCTTCAAAATGCAGTACGACAGACTTGCCGAGGAGTTCCTCCCCGACCGGAAACCGCTTCTCATAAAGGTACACGCCGCCAGGGAAATAGCCGTTGTTCGTGCCGCCGAGCGCGGAAGAGCGCCGGGGCTCCCGGATCATGGCGTCGTGCGGCAGCGTGACGGGAACAGGCGGTTCGCCCTCCCTGCAAAAAGTCCAGTTTTCGTTAAAATCGATCGTACGCATGTCCCTATTTTACCTTGTTTTCCGGGGGAGGTCAACTCGGATTTCGCTTGACAAATCTGGCCTTATTTTATAAGTTATTTATATGATACAGAAATCGTGTATGTGCGTGCACGGTGATCCTGTCCGGAGGAATGTGAAATGAGACGATGCGTCATTCGTGTTTTCCTGTGTCTTATGATTGCAGTGCTCCTGGTCCTGTCAGGATGCAGCGGCCGGAAGTACAGTTTCTATACGCCGTCTTCGAAAGAAGAAAGGGCGCGGCTTTTCCCGAATCCCACGGCACCGAGGAAGGAATCAGAGCAGAAGTCTTTTTCCGACTCCGAAGCGCCGTCGGGGAAAACCATTAGTTTTCAAGGACTCCAGGTGTACGGGATCTATTATTCCTCGTATCAGAAGGACGGTCTGGAAACGGTGGTCCACAGATACGTTGCGGACCGGGTCAACGATCTTATGCTCACCTGGTTTTCCGTGAGAAAATCCGACGAGCAGCTTCTCTACGCGGAATTCGGTTCCGTAAGCGGCGAGGAGGCAGCCGCCGAGATGTCCGAGGCGGAGGCCGAAGAAAAGGCCAAAAAAATCGGTTCCGAATGGATGTCACTCGATGAGAGCCGCACTACGCGCGTGCTCTTCAATGAGAACGGAGAGCGGTATTCCTGGTACATCTTCCGGTTCGCCCGGATCGTGAACGACATCGAAACGACCGATTACGTGGAAGTGGCCCTTACGGAAAAGGGAGCGCTCCGGTATATTTCTTCTCCGAACCCCGGATGGTCTGAGAAACGGGCCGCGGACATGAAGGCGTTTTCATTGGCAAAAGCGGAAGAAGAAGTCCGGAAGAACTGTGATTTTCCGATCCTCCGGATCGTTCCGTCCCGGTTCGGGATCGATGCGGACGACCGGCTGTATCTGGAGTATTCCGTCTTTACTTCGTCGGATGTAGCGCGGGTCGTATACGTTTACATGGAATAACACGGGTTTTTCAGACGAGCATTGGACAAGCCTATGGAACAGAAGGAACAGAAAAAAATAAAACGCAGCGTCATTCTCCGCATTGCAATCCTGTTTTTGATCAGCATTCTGGTGACGGGGACCATGACCTACTTTACCGAGATGTCGTTTTACAGCGACCAGGTGCGGAGCCAGACGGAAAGCCACGCGGCGGACGTCGCAAACGAAGTCCGGTCGGCCGTGAAGGAGATCCCGGCGTACGAATGGCTGATCCGCTACTGGTACGATCATGCGTCCGAACTGGACGTTGAGTACGACGCGCTCTTCGAGGAATCGGCGAAAACGGCGGAGAAGACGAAGGAGTTCCTGACCCGGCATCCGGGCGCGGACCTGAAATACCTCACGGCCGGAAAAGTGCGCCTTTTGTCCGAGGAGGATCAGAAACTGTACGCGGAGATCCAGTATTCCTGGCTGCTCACAAGGGTCAATGAAATAAAAGAGGCGTACCACGTGTCCTACCTGTTCACCGTGGTGTCCGAAGAACCTTTCGAGCAGCAGGTGTTTCTCTTCACCGCGGCGAAACCCGGCGCGGTCCGTGGAACGGCGGCTGACGAGGCGTATCCGGTCGGCCATACCGTTACCGTGGGCGAGAGCCAGAGCGAGGGCATGCGCGGAGCCATGCAGACGTCCAGCCATCTGGCAAGCGCCGGCGATTACGTCGATTATTACGCGTGGCTCCACCGCTTTGACGGACATCAGGTGCTGATCGGTCTGACTTACGATCTCTCTTCCCTGGAGTCCAACGTGATGGCGGAGACGCAGACGGGAACTCTTCTCGCCGTCATCAATCAGCTGGCGCTCGCGATCCTCTGCATGGGACTTCTCATCATTTTCCTCGTGGTGCCGCTTAAGAAAGTGCAGAACAGCATCCGGAAATATAAGGTTACGAAAGAGAGCGCACCCGTGATCAATGACCTGGCCGGGATCAAAAGCCGGGATGAGATCGGGCGGCTCGCCGTGGACGTTTCGGAGATGGTGCAGGAAATCGACGCTCACATGGAACACATCCAGACCATCACGGCGGAAAAAGAGAGGATCGGCACGGAACTTGCATTGGCGACGCGCATCCAGGCGGCCATGCTTCCGAACCGCTTCCCTGCGTTCCCCGACCGTCAGGAATTCGATATTTACGCAGTCATGGATCCTGCGAAGGAAGTCGGCGGCGATTTCTACGATTTCTTCCTGATCGACGACGACCACCTCGGACTCACGATCGCAGACGTCTCCGGAAAGGGCATCCCGGCAGCGCTCTTCATGGCGATATCCAAAGTGCTCGTGAAGAACTATGCGATGGTCGGACATTCGCCGGCCGAGACGCTGGAAGCCGTCAACCATCAGATCACAAAGGGCAACCGGGAAGAGATGTTTGTGACCGTCTGGCTCGGCATTCTCGAGATCTCCACCGGAAGATTCGTTACGGCCAATGCAGGCCATGAATATCCGGCGGTCTGTCAGCCGGACGGCCGCTTCGAACTGTTCAAGGACAAGCACGGACTCGTCATCGGCGCAATGGACGGCATCAAGTACAAGAACGAGGAACTGGTGCTGAAGCCCGGTGCGAAAGTGTTCGTCTACACCGACGGCGTGCCGGAGGCGACGAATGCGGAGAACGAGCTGTTCGGAGCGGACCGCATGCTGGAAGCATTGAACGGTGACCCGCAGGCGGCCCCGGAGGCACTTTTGAAGAACGTCCGGACCGCCGTGGACGGCTTCGTTCTGGAAGCCGAGCAGTTCGATGATCTGACAATGCTTGCAATAGAATACCGGGGAACGGAAAAATGAAGAAAATCGACCTGATTTTTGAACCGGAACCGTCTCTGGATCACATCGAGGTCCGCGTCAGGGCGGCGGCGAAAGATGATGACGTCGCGCAGCTCATGGAACGGATCCGGGCACGGGAAACGGAGAGAATGACGGTCATGGACGAAACCGGCGCGTTTCAGATCATTGACGTGTCAGGCATCATTTCGATCTCCGTGGAAGGGAAGCAGGCGAAGGTCGTGACGGAGACCGGACGGTATACGGTGCGGCAAGCCCTTCAAACGCTGGAGGAACGGCTGGAAAAAGGACGGTTTGTCCGGATCTCGAGGTATGAGATCGTGAATCTGGACAAGGTCCTGAAATACGACTTCACGCTGGGCGGCACGCTCCGGCTGGAACTGTCAAACGGAACGGAAACCTGGGCGTCCCGGCGGAACATCCCGTCGATCCGGAAAAAACTGACGAAGGAAGAGTGAGCGGAATGAAGAAAAAAATGCTGAAACTTGCCGGGATCGGTTTTCTGTCAGGCATCGTGATCTGCAACTTCATCATGATCCTGGCAGGGAAGAATTCCGGATTCGTGACGCCGATCTTTGCGGAAAGGATCGGAAATCCCAAAACGGCCGCGCTCCTGCAGTTTTTCCTGTCCGGAGTTTACGGGGCGCTGACCATGGGCGCAGTCGTGCTCTATGACCTGGACCGCCTGCCGCTTGCTCTCGCCACGTTTTTGCATTGCCTGATCTGCATCGTCCCGTTTTTCCCGCTGGCACTGTTACTTGGATGGACGAATGGGATCGGGGAGGCGTTCCTGATGGCGGGCTTCCAGCTGGCGGCATTCGTCATCGTCTGGCTCATCATGTTCTTCCGGTGCAGGATCATGACGAAAAAACTGAACGAAATGCAGCAGCATATCCTGGACGAAACGGAGTCGAAAAAAGAAAACTATTGACAAGCGGCGTCAATAGGTGCAAACTGTCAGTATATGATATATCTAATTATGCGTGTAGGTATTGCGCGCGCGGGAGGTGAGGCCGTGAGAGAAAAGGGCATGAAAAAAGGTCTGGCAATATTGCTGGCCGTCTTATTGATCTTCGGCGTCACGGGCTGCGTGAAGATCATTCTCCCCGGAGAAACCGGAGAACCGGAAGAAACGGGAACTGCGCCGACGGAACCCGGAAAAACGGAGTCTGCGCCGACGGAACCCGGAAAAACGGAACCGGAAGTATCGTCGACGGAGCCGGAATCTTCGGAAGAGGCGACGTTGCCTGTGAAGGCGGAACCTGCATTGGAGGCCGGCCTGTTCAAGGGGACGTACAAAAACGAAACCTATCATCTGGAAGGATCCTCCTATCTGAATCTTCAGTCGGACGGCCGGTTCTACCGCGAGACCTACTGGTCGGACGGGGGCGGCGGTTCTTCCGCCATGGGAAATTACGTCGCGCGTGACGGCCGGGTCCTCTGTACCCTTTGGTTCACGCAGGCCGGAGATCCTGCCGCGGAAGCGCAGCCGGAACTTACGGAGAACTTTGAGATCGTGGATGAGAACACGCTGAAACTGATCTCGGAAGAATCCGAAGCGACGTATGAACGCGTGACCGACATGGCCGAAGTGGAGCAGTTCTGCTCGGCGAACGGCATCGTCGGAAAACTTGCAAAGGCCGAACTGAAGAACGAGTGTGACACGCAGCCTCAGCCGCTGCCGTCCGAAAAACCGGCGAAGGCGACGGCGCTTTATCAGTACGAGAATTCAGACGGATTCTTAAAAAGCGCGACGCTCTGCCTCTTTGAGAACGGGCGCTACGACCTGATCACGTTCTACTCCTCCGGTCCGACCGGGTACAACATGATCGGCAATTACATTCAGGTCGGCGACGAACTGTGGCTCACGGCATGGTTCACGGGCAGCGATTTTTCATTGACGCTCTGCAACGGACCGGCGGACTTTTACCGGATCGGAGCGAACGGAAATCTCATTACGTCCGCGTTCCAGGGAAGCACGGGAGGGCTGGACGTTGTCCTCAAGAAACTGCCGGACAGCGAGTTAAAACAGGCCGCGGTCACCTACGACGTGGCCCCGGCGCTGAAATACTATCACCTGTACGGAAACTGATCCCGGAAGACCGGCAATCTTTACAAAAGAAAAAACCGCCAAGGAGGTACCGATGTGACGAAATCATTCTGGTCAATGATGCTCGTGATCACTGTGTGCCTCTTTTTTAGTGCCTGCGGAAACGGATCGGGGCAGGAAACGCGGGAAGAGGTCCCTTCCACGGAGGAAAACGTGACGAAAACCGAGACGGAATACGTTCCGTCCGGCCGTTTCACGGACGATCCTTCGGCGATGGAGAAAGCGGCAGGATCCGTCGTGAAACTGGAGACCTTCGACTTGAACGGGAACCGGATCGCGACGGGCAGCGGCTTTGCCGCGATCGACGAGGGCATTCTGATCACCGCCTGCCACGTCATTGTCAATATGGATCACCTCACGGCGACGACCGATGCCGGGGAAACGTTTACGATCGAAAAAGCGATCGAAGCCGACCGGAACAAGGACATCGCCGTTCTGCTGCTTCCGGAAGGGACCCGGCTGCCGTTGCTTCCGGTGTCCGGATCGACATTGCTCCGGGGAGAAAAGACGGCGGTGATCGGCAGCCAGTTCGGCGTCCGGAACCTCGTCACGACCGGAAATTACTGCGGTTCATGGAATACGGAAGGCATGGATTGGCTTCTCTTTACCGCGCCGGTCTCCGGAGGTTCTTCCGGGGCGCCGTTATTCAATGACCTCGGGGAAGTGATCGGCGTCGTCGCCGGCACGTACGAAGACGGCCAGAACTTCAACATTGCGACACCAATTTCATCCGTTCAGGATATGTACGAAAATCAATCGGAGGATGCTGAAAAATGAAGAAAATCCGCTTGTGGGCAATCATTCTTGTCATGGCGATCACTGCCGTGATCTCGGCTGCGGTCGGCACCGGCTGCTCGAAGAAAGACTTCGAAGTGACCTTTGCCCTGCCCGACACGGCGACGGAAGGCGAGCGTCAGATTACGACGCTGCCTGAAAAAGTCACGGTTCCTTCCGGGACGACGATCGGCTCCCTGGAGACGGCGAGCCGCTTAAGTTCGACGTTCCTTGCCTGGAGCTACGATCAGGAGGGCAATGAACGCGCGACGGACGACGACGTCATTGACCGGGACCTGACGCTCTATCCCGTCTTCGCACTGATGGACGGCATGGGCGACGCCAAGGGGTTCGATTACGTTTCAAAGACGGAAGTCGGAACGGATTACGTGATCGAACTCATTTCGTACGGGCTGACGGAGGAAGAGATCCGCGAACGCCTGACCGTCGAAAATGCGTCGCTCGGCGGAGAACCCGTCGAGTTCACGCTTTTGTCGATCCGGCTGAAAGAAGCGAAGGAATGGCTGCTCTCAGACGGCTTTGATGACGAAACGGCGGAGAAGATCCTGACCTGCATCCGGGAAAAAGACGCCGATAAGACGGTGAAACTCCGGGAACGTTTGAGTACGCTTGCTGAAGACCCGGCGCTGTCCGGTCAGCTGACGTATGCGAAAGTGACCGACATCGTCAGCCGGTATGCGCCGCAGGAACTCGAAAGCAATGAGTTCGTGAACGATCCGTCGATCGACGAAGGACTCAAGTCCGTTCTCGCTGCGATGGGCATCGACCTGGCGACCGCGACGGCGGATGAAGTCCGCGAGTACTTCGGACTCCCCGAGGACGACAGTCTGGAGCGCTATTTCCGGGAAGACGTCGGACTCAGCGTGGAGCAGGTGCTTGCACTCGAAGAGATCCTCTACAAGAAGAAAGAGGTCCGCGGCGACAAATGGCAGCTGATCCCCGAAGGCGGAGAATGGGAGGGCGGCCTGATCTATTCCGTCATCGCCTCCGATACCGCGAAACTCCGCTACATTTATGACGAAGAGCCGACGGGCAAGGAAGTCGTCAAATACAACATCACCGTCCATCAGGAGACTGTCGAAAATATCAGCATCGATCCCCGCGTGATCCACGTGCCTGCGTCCGAAGTGAGCGGCGTCGAGTATCTCGGCCTCCTTTCGCTGGATATGGACGAAGACGGACAGATCCAGGCGGATGAAAACTTCGGCTCCGGCGCCCTGACCTATACCGGAACGGAAGTGTTCCGCCCGAACGACATCCTGGCCATCAATCAGGGCGACGTTGATGAAAAAGGATTGACGAACGGCGACGTCGCCTACGTCCGGATCACCGGCGTGATGGGCGACGGCATTTACGCTTATGAATATGCACAGCTTACCGACGTGCTGTTCATTGCCGATACGATCCCGGTGAAGGACGACGGCAGCATGGACGACGGCAAGATCACGATCGATCTTTCCGCATATGATTTCAGCGATCCGAAATATCTGGAATTCGGCCTCAGCGAAACGACGGCACTGGACGTCGGAGATTATCTGGCGTTCTACACCGGCACGTTCGGCGGAGAAGACTATGCAGTAAAGGGGCACGGCATCATCACGGCCGTCACGAAAGCGGGCGACATTGCAAACGTCACCTACGATCTCAAGACGGAAGAAGAGATCCTGGAGCCGGAACTTCTGCTGTACACCAAGCTGCCGGAGATGGAGTTCGAGATCACGGAGCCGGACAATGAAAAACTCCGTCAGGAGATGGAACAGCAGATCGCGGACAGCGGTCTCGTCGGAGAAACGCAGGAATTCTTCAAGGCATTGCTCACCGACGGTTCGCTGGACTTCGATGCCTATGAGCACGGCGACGAACTTCGCTCGATGATCATCAAGACCGACGGCGAAGACATGACGCTTGCCGATCTTCGGAAACTCGCCGACGGCGGGAAAGTCGAAGTCAGCGACGTCCACGTCACCTTCCTTGCCGGCATCAATCTGCAGCACTTTGAAGGGAAGAAGGGACTCCGCGGAGAGGCGGCGGTCTGGTTCACGATCAACATTGCCATCGGCGACGCCGGATCGCTCGAGATCCAGCCCGCGATCATTTTTGAACAGGAATTCCTGCTGACGCCGTCCGTCAAGGTCAAGCGGAACAAGAACAAGGCCGGCCTGACCTCCAGTCTGGACGTCACCGCTTCGTTCGAGGCGGGCACCTACTCCGGCCTCGGTGTGACCGTGACCGCAAAGACGAAGGCGCCGGAGAACGCGAATAAGGACAAGGACTTCTCCGAAATGGTCGGAGGATTCATTGACAACGGCGACAAGGATTCACTCGAAGCCCGGCAGAAAGCCGCGAAGATGCTGATCAAGGGCGGCGACTTCCTGCAGAAACAGGCGGACAAACAGAAGAAAAAGGGTCAGGGACAGGGCTTTGACGCGACGCCCGGAAACAACAACGACCCGAAGACCGGTTCGGATTCGAAACAGGATTACGTCTCGCCGGGTCTCGGCGGCGACCTGCCGACGAAGTATTCGAGCATGCTGTCGAACGACGCGAAGTACATCAACCTCGTGAACGTGGACCTCGGCAGCTTCGACCTTCCGATCGACCCGGCCGGCATCATCCACGTCGGTCTGAAGATCAACTTCAACATCGCAATGAAGATCAATGCGATGATCGGCGCCGGCATCACTTATGAGAATGCGAAGTGCTATTCCTATCATTTCCGTGCGAAGATCTGGGGCGGCGGCGATGAATACAAGACCAAGAATCTCAGCGGCGAGAACTATTCCTCGGTGACTGACATCAAGGAATCCACCTTCCGTGCCGACTTCTACGCATTCGGCATGGTCGGCGTCAGGATGGGCGTGAGCTTGGACCTCCGCGTCGGTATCTTCAGTACGGACCTCGATTCCGTCGGCGTCGTCGCTTCGGCGGGCGTCTATGCGGAACTCTACGGATTCCTGTACGTCTATTACGAAAAAGTTGCGAGCCTGCCTGCCAAGAGCGGCGCGAGCGGATCGTTGCTCTTTGAGGTCGGCATTTACGCGGACATCAGCGTGAAAGTTCAGGTCGGCGCCGGAAAGGCGTCCAAGAGCTGGAGTCTGTACAGCCTGAAGACGCCGCTCGTCCAACTCGGCTGCACGGAGTTCCCGTTAGACTTCCTCATCAAACCGAACGATTCGAAACTGTCTGTCAAGATCCAGGACGGCGAGAACACCGTAAAGCTCGACGACAGCATCTTCAAGATGAAACTGATGGCGCTGAACAGCGGCAAGGTTTCCGATAAGAACATGGATTCAAAGGTCGTTTCCGAGTCGGACGGCACCCGCTATACCGCGGAACTCGTCACGAGCGGTCAGACCGAGGACACGAAAGGACTCGTTCTCAGCACGAAGCGTTCCTGGACGCAGTGCAATGAGGAGCATTTCACGGTCGAGTGCTTCGACCTGACGAAGGAGAACGGCGAACGCATCAAGGGAGCTTCGTCCTTCCAGTATCTGCCGGGCACGAACGAGATCTACATCTGCCCGATAGACAACACGAAGAGCGACGTCTGGGGCGAAGTCGTCTTCACCTACAGGAACAATGCGTTCGGCTTTAACACCGAGAAACTCCAGCGGACCGTGAAGGTGCATTGGCACGGAACCAAGCGGGTCGCAAGGGTCGAGTATTATCTGCAGGACAATTCGCAGCGCGACTCGATCTACTCCTTTAAACTGGAAGCGACCGGCAAGGTCAGCGGTTACGACGGTGTCCGCTGCTACGTGGAAGTGACGCCGGAATTCTGCGACATGTATCCGGGCTACACGCTTCATTATCTCGGCTATCCGGACGAGGAGGAACTCAAGGCGAAATATGATGAGATCTCGGAGCGGTACCATAAGGAACGCAATCATGCCAATTATCTTGCCAAAGTCGCCCTCGAGGCGCGGGTCGGCGACACATCGGATAAGGAAAAGGATGCCGCGGCGGCTGAGGCATTTAAACAGGCGAATAATACCTTCGACACATTGCAATTCATCAGCAGTCTGTATAAGGAGTACTACGACAACAACATGGCGGCCGTCTGGAACCGCCAGGGCACGACGTACTTCACGCTCCGCGGAACGGAAACGGTCGTCGCCGTGTACTTCAGAAAACAGGATACGCCGACCTGCTGGACCGTCTTCAACGACGACGGAACCTGGGTGACGTCCACGAGTTATTACAGGCAGGCGGACGGAACGTATACGGAGCAGTATTGGAAGCAGGCGCTTCTGAAAGACGTTAAGACGCTCGATCAGATGCCGACGCTCATGGAAGGCATTGACGAAGGACATTACACCGTGAAGTGGTATTCCTTCGAGTTCGACACGTCAAGAGGCGTGTGGCGGGACATCGCAGGAGATCAGAAGTGGGTGATCGAAGGCCTCATCAGGGACAACAAGTACCTGACGGACAGCCGCGTGAAGCCGGTCGACGAGAATACCGTTTACAACGGAAACTGGATGACGATCTTCGCCGTCCGTACGCCCGACACCTGCAAGGCCCACTGGATGGTCGACGAAGACGAGTTCAAGGTCACCGAAGTGCCTTACGGACGTCTGGTCACGGCGCCTTCGGAAATCCCGGTCAAGGAGGGCTTTGAATTCGTCGAATGGACGACGGAAGACGGGCTGGCGATCACTTCCGATCTTCAGATGACGGATGATGACATTTATCTGTATGCCAGCTTCCTCGGCGATGCGCACACCGTCAAGTGGATCACCGACGACGGCAAGGAAGCGGAGTCGGAGGCATTGACCGGCGTCAGCATTTACGGAGCCGTTCCGGAGGAACTGAGGTTCGACGATAAGCTTTACATCTGGCGCACCGACAAGGATGACAAGTCGACGGAACTTCCGTATCTTTCGGAAATGCCGAACAAAGACATGACGTATTACGGACGTCTGGCGGTCGGCTTCTCGAAGATCACCTGGATCGACGGCGAAGAGGAGATCCGATCGGATTACGTGGAGGTCGGCACTCCTCCGACGGCACCGGAACTTGCCGCAAAAGACGACCTCGATCTCGTCTGGATGATCGACGGCGAAGTGATGCAGACAAATTTCGTCATGTCGAGAACAAACGTCAATGCGATCGCGAACCGGCATAAGCACGTATGGGATGACGCCAAGGAGGTCACGATCGAGGCGACCTGCTCTGCATCCGGTTTGAAAGGCCCGGCCTGTTCAGTCTGCGGATACATTAAAGACGGCGTCGAGATCCCGGCCGATCCGAACAATCACAAGTGGCTCAATTACGTGGCCGAGAAACCGACCTGCGCGAAAGAAGGAACCACGAAACAGCATTGCGCATGGTGCGTTGCGATCAATCCGAATTTCAGTCAGCCGATCGAAAAGGATCCGGAGGAGCACGTCGGCGGCACCGAACTCAGAAACTACGTGAAGCCGACCTGTCAGGAAGGTTATTCCGGAGATACGTACTGCCTCGGCTGCGGCGTGATGCTCGAAGAAGGTCATAAACTTGAACCGACCGGTGAGCATCCGAGCGTCCGGCTCGTCGGGAAAAAGGAGCCGACCTGCCTGGAGCCCGGCTACACCGGCGACTGGGTCTGCAACGTCTGCAATGAGATTGCGAAGCAGGGAAGCCTCATCAGAACGACCGTCCACGTGAACGAGAACGTCGAAAACATTCCTGCGACCTGTATTGAGCCTCTGAAAGTCGTCTGGAAGTGTATCTACTGCGGCCATTCGTGGACAGTCTCTGTCGGATCTCCGGACGACAATGCGCACGAGTGGGACGACGGCGTCATCACGAGAGAGCCGAACTGCGGCGTGAAGGGCATCAAGGTTTACACCTGCTCGGTCTGCCACAAGACGCGGGAGGAATCGCTTCCGACGGTCGGCGAACACGTCTTCGACGACGGCGTCATCACGAAGGAACCCACCTGCGTGGAGAGAGGCGAACAGACGTACACCTGTACGGTCTGCGGCGAGAAGAAGGTATATTCATTGAACATTGACCGGGACAACCACGCTGAGCTCGGAGAGCGGGTCGTGGATCAGGAACCGACCTGTCTCGACAAGGGATCTGAGAAAGCGGTCTGCGCCGCCTGCGGAAATACGGTATTCTATAAGGATTCGCTGGATGCGCTCGGCCATGACTGGACACCGATCACCTATACCTGGGCGGACGATTACAGCAAGGTCACGGCGTCGAGAGAATGCCGGCGGAATCACATTCACGACGAGACGGAGACCGTGAAGACGGAGGCCAATATCACCGGCGATCTCTGCTCGGGTCAGACGGCGGTCTATACCTCCTGGCCGTTCACGGTTTACAGCGAGACTTTCGAAGTACAGACGAAGACGGTCACCACTCCGGCGCAGGGCCATAACTGGGGCACTCCGACTTACACGTGGGCAGCGGATTATTCTTCCGTGACCGCGACGAGAGTCTGCTCGCGGGATGCTTCGCATACGGAGACGGAGACGGCACAGACGACCTCCCGGATCACGAAGGAGCCGACGGAATTCGTGGACGGCGAACATACCTACACGGCGACGTTCAGGAATTCCGCATTCAAGACGCAGAACAAGGTCGTCGCGGACATTCCGCACTGGTCGTCGGTGACGTACACCTGGTCTTCGGATTACAGCAAGGTCACGGCGAGCCGGACCGGCACCACGACGGAGACGGAGACGGTCAATACGACTGCCACCGTGCTTAAGGCGGCCACCTGCACGGAAGCCGGCAGCACGAAGTATACCGCGACGTTTACGAATACCGCATTCGGCAGTACGGAGAAGACCGTCACGGTCAACGCGCTCGGCCACCAGTGGAACCTCACGAATACCGTGAATCCGGCGCCGATCATCAGCGGAGACATGTGCACGGGCTGGAGCACCGGCAGCAAGACCTACGTCTGCGCGCACAATTCAGCGCATACGAAGACCGACGTCATCAAAGTGCCGGTGTACGTATTCTCCGCATATCAGGAAGACTTCACGAGCGTAAGCGGAACCACCGTGACATTCAATATGAAAGGGGCGTACGAAGCGGAGAATGCCTATCGTACGAGTGAAGGGCTTCAGCCGTATACGTTCCAGGAATGGGTAACGAACACCGGCAGTACTGGGACGCTGAAAGGGTACCTCATTGATAACTTCTTTGTCCATGTTCTGCCGTACGGGCCGGGATATGAAAACTGGATGAGCCGGAACGATGATATCGTGGGCACGCTGATGCAGTTCAGCATCCTCGATGAGACGACAGGTCATATCGAGTTCATCAACCCGGCGGATGCGAACAAGAGTGTCCTGAATTATCACGGAACTCTTCCCACGCAGATCCGGTTCACACCGAGCGACACGAATACTTACGAGTCCATCAGTTCGATCACGGTGAACTTCATCTTGCCGTAACGGGTTGAGTAAGGAGCCATCATGGCAGAACAGAATCGAATGATGATCGAATCGATCGCCGCCGCGCTTTGCTACGCGGCGGGGGCGGAGTTTCCGAAAGAGTCCTGTCCGCCGAACCCCCTGATCACGGAGTACGTGGATCAGGCGTTTCAGGGCGGAAAGGCGGACCGGCTCTTTCTGTACAATCCGGACGCCGTTGCGGAATGGGTCGTAGACAAATACCCGGGGCTCGTGGAAAAAGTGAAGAGTGAGACGGAACTTCAGGTCCCGCTCCAGACCGAAATGCCTTCCGTGACGCCGGTCTGTTTCGCGAGCTTCTATACGGGCGCGAAGCCCATTGTACACGGCATCACAAAATACGAAAAGAAACTGATCACGATCGACACGGTCTTCGACGCATTGATCCGCGCAGGCAAAAAGCCGGTCATTCTTGCCCAGCACGACTGCAGCATGGCGACCATCTTCCGGGAGCGTCCGATGGATTATTTCATCTTCGACGACATCGAAGAGGAGATCGCCTTTGCAGCGGAACTGCTTATGAAGGATGAATACGACGCCTATTTCGTCTACGATTATTCCTACGATCACGTGATGCACCGCCGGGGTCCGGAAGGTCTTGACTCGCTGGCGCAGTTAAAGTGCAATGACGCCGCTTTCGAAATGCTCATGACCGTCGTGAAGCGTCATTGGAAAAAGCACAATGTTTTCGCAGGATTCGCCATGGACCACGGCTGCCATGAAATTGACGGCGGCCTTGGTTCCCACGGCCTTGATATGAAAGAGGATCTTTTCATCCGGCACTTTTATCAGGCGATCCCGAAATCAGAATAAGAATATCCTTTATCAGGAGGAAGTGAATCTTGACAGCAAACGCTTTTTATCTTCCGTTTGAAGTGGATCTCATGACCTGGCTGCAGAGCATCATGCCGGCATGGATGACTTCGGTGTTTTATTACATCAGCATGTTCGGCGAGGAACTGATCCTGGTCGGCATTCTGGGCTTCCTTTATTGGAGTTACCGGAAGGAATTCGGCAAATACGTCGGCACCCAGATCATGACGGCGAACGTGCTCTTCCCACTCGTGAAGAACATTGCGTTACGGAAGCGCCCGTACATGGTCCATTCCGAGATCAAGTGCCTGAAGGCCGTGGATTCCAAGGCGGACATCATGGACATTTCCGCGCAGGGATATTCCTTCCCGAGCGGACATTCCCTGAATTCCACGGTGGTGTACGGCGCGATCGCGCGCTACACGAAGTCGAAGATCCTGACCGTGATCGCTTTCGTGCTGCCGCTCCTTGTCGGCATTTCCCGCTTCGCGCTCGGCGTGCATTACCCGACGGACGTCCTCGCGGGCTGGGCGGCCGGCGTGCTCATCATCTTCCTCGTGCCGTGGCTTTTGAAGAAACTCCCGAAGGAATGGGTCTATTTCGCCATCGTCGGCACCATCGGCCTCGCCGGGTTCTTCTATTGCAAGACGACGGATTTCTACACGAGTTACGGGATGCTCGTCGGCTATTTTCTGGCCATCCTTTTTGAAGAGCATTTCGTGAAATTCTCCGACACGAAAAATATCCTTGCGAAGATCCTCCGCCTCGTGATCGGCATCGGGCTTTATCTCGGTCTCAATGAACTTCTGAAACTTCCGTTCCCAAAGGATTTCCTGAGTTCGACCACGACAGCCTCGTTCCTTGTCCGGACAGCCAGATACATGGTCATCGTCTTCCTCACGGTCGGCGTTTATCCGCTGCTTTTCGACCGGCTTCCGTTCCTGCATGACTGGAAGAAAAAGGAGTGAGAGGGAATGCGCTCGACGACTTTGATTCGAAGAGAAAAGAAAGAAGACTTCCGGACCGTGGAGAACCTGGTCCGGGAGTCTTTTTGGAACGTCTACCGGCCGGGCTGCAGCGAGCATTATGTGATCCACGTGCTCCGTGACGATCCCGCGTTCGTTCCGGAACTGGACTTTGTGATGGAAAAAGACGGACGGATCATCGGACAGAACATGTTCATGAGGACCGTCATCGAGGCCGACGACGGAACATGCGTTCCCGTGCTCACGATGGGACCGATCGGAATCGCGCCCGAATATAAGAGGCAGGGCTACGGCAAGAAGCTGCTCGATTACTCATTGGAGCAGGCAACGGCGCTCGGCAACGGCGCGGTGCTGTTTGAAGGCAATATCCTTTTCTACGGTAAAAGCGGTTTCGGCTACGCCCGGAAGTTCGGCATCCGCTATCACGATCTTCCGGAAGGCGCGGACGATTCCTTCTTCCTCTGCCGGGAACTGATCCCGGGGTATCTCAAAGAGGTGACCGGCGTTTATCAGACGCCGCAGGGCTATTACGTGGATGACGCGGACGTCGAAGCGTTCGACCGTGAATTTCCGCCGAAAGAGAAACTGAAACTGCCGGGGCAGATCTTCGGATAAGAAAAATGCTGATCAGGCGGCAGGAGAGAAAAAATGTGTGAAGAGATCACGATCAAAGAGGAGCGGCTCACTGCAAAAGAGTATATCGACTTTCTGAAGCGTACGGACTTGGGCTCGCAATACCCAAAGGAACGCTTCCGGGAGAGAATCAAGAAGCTGGTCACAAACGTCAATCTCAGTCTGACGGCAAGAACCCCGGAAGGCGAGATCGTCGGCGTTCTGTTCGGCCTGACGGATTATGCGTATTGGCTTTACGTCACGGACCTCGGCGTGGACCGGGAGTACGTCCGTCAGGGAATCGGAAGCGCGCTCATGAAAAAGGCACATGAGATCGCGGGCGGAGAGAAGGACATTGCCGTATATCTCATCGCAAATGAAAACGCCGTTCCGTTTTATGAAAGTCTGGGCATGAAAAAGGCGGACGACGTGATGCAGTACAATCATATCGAGTGGACGGAGTTTACGGTGAAGTAGGGGAAGGACAAAATGTCGGACAGTAATCGATGCTTATATCATAACAGCTTTTCGGGATTTTTGACGGAATCGGATTTATCGATTCTGGGAAAACTGTGCGAAAACTATCATGGTGATACCCGCACAACCACGAGAGAGGCGTGGCAGGGCGAGATTTCCGTGATGAAAAGGGTTTTGTCTCAGTTATCGGATCAAAACGGTCGGATCATCTTTGAATACGATATTCCGAGACTCAGTAAACGAATCGACGTTGTACTCCTTTGCCACGGAATCGTTTTTTGTATTGAATTCAAGGTCGGAGAAAGCAGTATACTGGAAGCAGATGTGGATCAGGTACTGGATTATGCGCTGGATCTTAAGAATTTCCACAAATTCAGCAGCGACCGGCTGATTGTTCCGATACTGGTCGCTACGCAGTATGGAAGCGCTTCAAATCTGATCCAGGAGTCCGCTTATGATGAGCGGATCATCAACCCGCTGGTCACCGGGGAAACCGGTTTGTTCAAGCTTCTGCAAAAGGTTTTGGATGGATTCCCGAACGAGTCACCCGTTAATCCGGATTGGGTCATCAGCCCGTACACGCCGACGCCCACGATCATTGAGGCAGCCAGATCGCTTTATGAGAACCATTCCGTTGAAAGCATCACGAGACACGAAGCAGATGACGTGTTCACTGACCGGACCATCGCCTATATCATGAAAGTGATCCGCGAGAGCAAGGAGCAGCAGAAGAAAAGTATTTGTTTCGTCACGGGTGTCCCCGGCGCAGGGAAAACGCTGGTCGGATTGGAAGTGGCGATCAAACAGACATATCAGGGACACGACGAGCCGGTCAAGGATGAAGGCGCGGTCTATCTTTCGGGCAACGGCCCGCTGGTGGCGGTATTGACGGAAGCACTGGCGCAGGATAATTACCGTCGTTGTCGGGAACGGAATGAAAACAAAAAGCTGACGGATTCGCGGCGTGAAGTGAGCAAATCCATCCAGATGATTCACAACTACCGCGACAATATGCTGAAGAAAATCAAGAATCCCGTGGAGAACGGAGTTCTGGAAATCGACCCTATGAAAGCTGTCAGGAATGAGGCGGCTGGATTCGGGGAAGTGGAACACGTCGCGATTTTTGATGAAGCACAACGTTCCTGGACGCATAAGCGACTGGCGGATTATCTGAAACGCGGCGGAACTTATGGAAACAAATTAAAAGTACCAAACTTTCCTGTTTCCGAGGCTGCGTTTCTGATCTGGTCATTGGATCAGCGAGAGGACTGGGCGACCATTGTCTGTTTGGTCGGCGGCGGCCAGGAAATCAACACAGGAGAAGCCGGGATCGCTGAATGGATCAAGGCATTGAACGAGCAGTTCCCAACTTGGGAAGTGCATATTTCTCCCAAACTGACGGATGCGGAGTACGCCGAAGGAAGAGTCAATGATCTCTTGAAAAGCCGCGGAAACGTGTACTACGCGGACGATCTTCACCTGGCGGTTAATTTGCGTTCGTTCAGGTCTGAAAAGCTTTCAGCCTTTGTTCACGCGATGCTCTCTTTTGATCAGAGTGCTATCGAATTGTATCGAGAAATCAAGGATAATTATCCATTGGTTTTGACACGGGATATGGAAAAGGCACGGAAATGGCTGCACGGAAAAGTTGGCGGGACGGAACGAACCGGTATTCTGGTGACCAAAGAATCTGCTCGGTTTAAACCATTGGCGATCCACATTCTGCCTCCCGGTGATGAAAACGCCGTTCATTGGTTTCTGGAAGACAAATCGGATACGAGGTCTTCGAATTATCTGGAGGATGCCGCTACGGAAATCCAGGTGCAAGGACTCGAATTGGACTATACCTGCCTTTTGTGGGATGCCGACGTGAGATATGAAAATGGCAAGTGGAAATTTTATCGGTTCAACGGCCAGACGAAATGGAACGAACTGATTCCGGATACGGAAGGAAAGCAAGACCTTATCAAGTATATGCTGAACGCCTATCGGGTACTCCTTACCCGCGCGCGGAAGGGCATGGTGATCTGTGTGCCTACGGGCAATCCCAATAAGACCCCAACCGGATTCTGGGAAGACAGCACCCGTTTGCCGGAGTATTATGACGGAACGTACCAGTATCTGAAGAGTATAGGGATAGAGGAGCTGGAGTGATGAAGGGTTGTCAGGACGTTAGAATGATTGCAAAGGTCTTCCAATCTCTCAAGCGCATCAACTGGCGCCTTTTCATGGCGCTTTTTATCATGGGCCTCTGCCCGACGATCTACACGACGGTCAGGACGTTTTTCCTTGGGCAATTGCCGGACAGTTGGGCATATTCCATTGCCGGGCAGCTGTCCTGGGTGAATCTTCTTTATGAGATCGTCAATGAGGCCATAATCCTGCCTTTATTCTTCTTTATGGGCAAGGTGGTGAATGATAAGGCGGAGTTCACCAATCGCCTGAAAACAGGCCTTTTTGCGGCTCTGGGGGTATATTTGGTGATGGCCGGCGCGTTTATGGTGTTCTCCGGGCCGTTGCTCCGGCTGATGGCGGCTTCTCCGGAGATCATTGAAGCGTCTGCCGCGTACATCCGGATCGAGAGCATTGCCAATGTTTTCGGCGTTCTGTTTAGCTTTTCATCGGTCGCCCTGATTGCTCTCGGGCGGGAAAAACTGGTTTACATGCTGACCGGGGCAAAGCTGGTTTTGTGTCTGATCTCAGATACTTTCC
>JAEEIV010000063.1 GCA_016281555.1 Lachnospiraceae bacterium
ACATTGAAAAAGAAGTTTTGGAAGGAAAAAAACATGCCGAAGACTCGTTCGACAAAAAACAAGACCAGCCGGCAGACTGAAACGGCTGAACATACCATGGAAACCGCCGGAAGATCTTCGGGGAAGAGGGTTTCCGATAAGAATTCCAGGATCAAGGACATAGTGATGCTGGTCATCATCGCTGTCTGCATTCTGGCGATCATTGCCCTGTTCACCGAGACGATCACGTGGATGAGAGACGGAATGTATTTCCTGTTCGGGATCCTCATGTACGCGGTCCCGTTCATCGTTCCGGTGCTGTTTCTCGTTTTCTTTTATCACAAAAAGGGACCGGCGTTTCTCAGGAGAGTCATTGCGGGCCTCCTGATCTGGTTTGCGCTTTCGGGCATTTTCTCGTTTGCAATGAAACCGGAGGACGGCGGGCTGCTCGGCCGCGCGAATTATGCAATGTTCCAGGGCTGGCTCGGCAAGGCGGGATCCTTCGTGATCAACGGCCTCATCATTGCCGTCAGCATTGTACTCGTTATTGATTTTTCCGTATTCCAGTACCTGAAAGAAGCGACGGCGCAGTCCAAGGAAAAGAAAGCCCTGATCGAAGCGCGGAGAGAACGACGGCAGCTGGAACGCGAAAAAGACGAGATCGAAGACCGTGAGAATACGGCGTCGGAGATCGAGGCGGAGCGGAAGAAGGCCGAAGCGTACCGGAAATACATTGACGAGAAGCAGGAGCAGGAGCGAAGGAAACGCGAGCGCTTTGCGAATCATTATTACGGCATCGGCGACACGAAAATCGTGGACGACGGCCCGGCGAAGAAAACGGTATTTATGAATACGGAAGAAGAAGAGGAAGAAACCCGCTTCTTCGACACTTCGAAGGCGGACCGGCCTGAGGAAGTGCCGTTCATTGAAGGAAAAGGCGCGCCTTCTGAAGAGGAAGTCGTACCGAAGATCAGTTTCGGCGAGGAGTTTTTCAAGAACGACGATAACGACTTTCCTTCCGATTCCGACGAGGAAGAGTATACGAAGATGGTCATCACGAAAACCGGCAAGGTCGTTCCTTTCGAGAATGCCGGACAGGATGTGACGAAACCGTCCATCGGAACAGTGAAATCTTCGCCTGAACCCCAGAAAGAGCCGGAGCAGAATACCGACGGAACTCCGCACCAGATGACGATCAATGAAGTCGTTGAAAAGACGGCGAAAGAGTATCAGTTCCCGCCGATGAAACTGCTGAAGCGCGGCGCTCAGAGCAGCGCCTCCAGGGCCGACGTTCAGCGGGAATTGAATGAGAATGCCCTGAAACTGAAGGAAACCTTCGAGAACTTCGGGATCGGCATCAACGTGACCAGCATTTCCAGCGGACCTTCGGTGACGCGCTATGAGATCCAGCAGGACATCGGCGTGAAGGTCAGCAAGATCGTGAACTTAAAAGACGAGATCCAGCAGAGCCTCGCTGCTTCGGACATCCGGATCGAGGCGCCGATCCCCGGCAAATCCGCGATCGGCATCGAGATCCCGAACCGCACGAAGACCGGCGTGTTTCTCAGGGACCTTTTGGAAACCGATGAATTCAGAGAGTCGAAATCCAAGATCGTGTACGGCCTCGGCCGCGGTCTCGACGGAAAGGTCATCGTTTCCGACCTTGCGAAAATGCCGCACCTTCTGGTGGCCGGTACGACGGGATCGGGTAAATCGGTCTGTCTGAACACGATGATCATTTCCATCCTGTATCACGCGAAACCGACCGAAGTGAAAATGATCATGATCGACCCGAAGATGGTCGAGTTTGCGCAGTACAACGGCATTCCTCATTTACTGCTCCCTGTCGTCACTGACCCGAAGAAAGCCTCGATGGCACTCGGCTGGGCGGCTTCGGAAATGGAAAAGCGGTATGAAGCCTTTGCGAAATACGGCGTGAGAAGCGTGGACGTCTTCAATCAGTACATTGAGATGGAGCAGCCGGAAGAAGGCGGCGTGCCTGTCCGTCCGATGCCGTTGATCGTTATTTTTGTCGATGAATTTGCCGATCTGATGATGGCCGCATCGAAAGAAGTCGAAGCGAACGTCGTCCGGCTCGCGCAGAAGGCCAGAGCTGCCGGCATCCACCTGGTCCTCGCGACACAGAGCCCCCGGGCGACCGTGCTGACGGGACTGATCAAAGCCAACATTCCTTCCCGGATCGCGCTTTCCGTCGCGAACGAACTGGAATCCAGGATCATCATGGACAACCCCGGAGCCGAGACGCTTCAGGGACACGGCGACATGCTGTACGTTCCGCTCGGATCGAACAAACCGATCCGGGTTCAGGGCGCGTACGTTTCAGACGAAGAGATCCGTGACGTCGTGAATTACGTAAAGAAGGCCGGCCCGGTCAAAGGCGGCGGGATCAATGAATCCGTCGACTTGAATAAACCCGCTGCCGACATGCAGCAGAGTGCCGGCGGTGCCCAGGGCAACGCTTCGAACGGACGCGACGAACTGTTCTGCGAAGTCGGACGGTTTGTCATTGAGAAGCAGAAGGCTTCCATCGGCGCGTTGCAGAGACAGTTCAGCATCGGTTTTAACCGTGCGGCGCGTATCATGGACCAGCTGGCGGATGCGGGCGTCGTCGGAGAAGAAGAGGGGACCAAACCGAGAAAGATCCTCATGAACGCCGTGGAGTTCGACGAACTCCTGAAATCGCTTTGACGGGAAGTGGCGGCATGGTGATCCAATGGTATCCGGGACATATGACGAAAGCGCGGCGCGAGATGGAAGAAGCCGTGAAGAAGGTCGATCTTCTCATTGAACTTCTGGATGCCCGGATCCCGCTTTCTTCGAGAAATCCTGACATTGACAGGATCGCCGCGGGAAAATACCGGCTGATTCTGCTGAATAAGGCGGACCTTGCTTCCGAGCAGGCGACGAAGACCTGGATTGAATGGTTTCAATCAGAAGGGATCCGCTCCGTCGCCCTCGATTCCAGAGCAAATAAGGCCATGAAAACGGTCTCTCAGGCCGTCGCGGACGTTTGCCGGGAAAAGATCGAAAAAGACCGGAAAAGGGGCATTTTAAGCCGCAGGATCAAAGCCATGGTCGCGGGCATCCCGAACGTAGGAAAATCGACCTTCATTAATTCCATGGCCGGCAAGTCCGTTTCCAAGACGGGAAATCTTCCCGGGGTGACGCGAGGCACGCAATGGATCCGGATGAACCGGGAGATTGACCTTCTCGACACTCCGGGCATTCTCTGGCCGAGGTTTGATGACGAAACGGTGGGAGAGCATCTTGCGTTTACCGGTGCCGTGAGTTCCGACGTGATCGACGAAGCGGGACTGGCTGTTCGGCTTCTTGAGATCCTGTCCGCCTTCCCGGAAGAACCGGTGAAGACGCGATACGGGATCTCGATTGAAGATGCTGCTACTCCCGAAGAGTTGTTGTCTTTGATTGCCATAAAGAAAAACTGCATGAAGAAGCAGGCGGAACCGGACGTTGACCGTATGGCGCGGACGATCCTTGACGAATTCCGGTCCGGCAAACTCGGCCGGTTTACGCTGGAACTGCCCGGAGACAGTACGTAACCTGTTTGACTGTTTTATTCGAGGAACAAAATGAGTGAGTTGGTAAAAAAAGAGGCTCCTGAAGCAGAAGCAAAGGAGAATGTGACCGATCTTCAGAAGACGGAAGAAAACGGCGCTGCTTCGACAGATGAGGTCAAGGGCCTCAAAAAGAAGAAAAAAGAGAAGAAGCCGGAGAAGAAAAAATCCGGCTGGATGGTGGCGTTGGACTATGCCCTGACGATCCTCATCACGGTCGCCGTCTGCTTCCTCATCATCAAATTCGTGGCCGTGCGTTCCGTTGTGGAAGGTTATTCAATGGAACCGACACTTTCCGACGGCAACAATCTGATCGTACAGAAGGTCAGTTATTATTTCCACGAGCCGGAACGGTTTGATGTCATCGTGTTTGAACTGGAAGACCAGCCAGGCGTTCACTACATTAAGCGCGTGATCGGACTTCCCGGCGAAACGGTCCAGATCAAGGATGGTTACGTTTACATCAACGGAGAAAAACTGACTGATGACGTTTACGGACGGGAAGTCATGAAAACGTTCGGAATCGCGAAAGATCCGATCACGATCAAAGAAGGAGAGTACTTCGTATTGGGAGACAACCGTAATAATTCCAAGGACTCCAGATCCGCCGATCTCGGTCCGATCAAGAAGAAGCAGATCCTTGGAAAGGCTTTGATTCGGATCTGGCCGCTGACGCAAATCGGCATCATAGGAAAATGACCATGCAAAGACCGAGCATTAAGGAAATCGATGCGATCCTTTCGGAAACGCCCATGGAACGCTTGCAGATCACCTGTATGTACTACAAGCAGGACGAACGCGAGGGCGTGAAAAAAGTCGTAGAAAAGCATGAAAAACGTCTGCTGTTGTTCCGGAAGGAACTCGAGCGGATGGACACGATGATGATCTATGAGCGAAAGTACGCAGAGTATAACGTCATTGCCGGAATCGACGAGGCAGGCCGCGGACCGCTCGCAGGTCCTGTCGTCGCTGCGGCAGTGATCCTCCCGAAGAACCGTCCGATCCTGTATTTGAACGATTCCAAGCAGCTTTCTGCAAAGAAACGCGAGGAGTTGTACGACGTGATCATGAAAGAGGCCGTCTCCGTCGGCGTCGGAATGGCGGGAGAGCAGAAGATCGACGAAATCAATATCCTGCAGGCGACTTATGAGGCAATGCGCGAAGCAGTATCCAAACTGGATCCGCAGCCGGACATTACGCTGAACGACGCCGTGACGATCCCGGACCTTACGATGCGTCAGGTACCCATCATTCAGGGAGATGCGAAATCGGCTTCGATCGCCGCCGCGTCCATCATTGCCAAAGTGACGAGAGACCGTCTGATGATCGAATATGACCGGCAATACCCGGAATACGGGTTTGCATCGCATAAGGGATACGGATCCCAGTCGCACATGGAGGCGATCAAAAAGTACGGACCTTGTCCGATCCACCGAAAAACCTTCATTCAAGGAATTTTGAATCATGAATCACCGTAAAACCGGGAAGCTGCACGAGGAAGCGGCAGCTTCCTTTTTGTTAGGAAAAAAGTATCAAATCTTAGAAGAAAACTACAGAAGAAAGACAGGCGAGATCGATCTGATCGCGAAAGATCCGGACGGCAATGTGATCGTTTTTATTGAAGTTAAAAGCAGGAAAACGCTGCAGCAGGGCTATCCGGAAGAAGCCGTAACGCCGGAGAAACAGCGAAGGATCCGTCGAACGGCGGAATGGTATCTGCAGGAAAAGAAACTGTACGGCATCGCCTGCAGATTTGACGTGATTTCGATCGCAAACGGCGAAATCAGGCATATTTTGAACGCTTTCGGGGCGTTTTGAGGCAAAAAACGCCTAAAAAAGCGGGACCGAACAAAAATCGAACATTTTTTCGATTTTTGTATTGACAAACATTTGTTCGGGTGATATAATGACTATGCAATCGAACAAATGTTTCGGAGGTCCTGCAGTCATGAAAAAGAGAATCCTTTGCCTCAGCATCATCGTTGTCGCGGTTTTATTGATTATGATCGGCGTCAGAACGATTTGGACGTCGGCCAAACAGGAACCCGCACCGGCACCGGAGCGAATTTGCTTTGAGGTGTACGTAGTTCATTCGAATGACACGCTTTGGAGCATTTCCGAAAAGAATGCTTCCAGGCTGAAAATGAACACGCGCGATTATGTGAACGAGATCAAAAAGACGAACGGAATGAGTTCGGACCGGATCATTGCGGGCGGAAAGCTGATCCTGCCTTATGGGATCTATGAGTGAACCGAAGACCAAGTTGCTGTAATCGTTTTTGATTTTTAAAGACGTATGTTTGTATGTCAGAAGAAAAAATAATCGATTACAGCGTTCGTGCATAATTGGCCTGAAATCAGTAAAATGAGAAAACGCAGAGTAAAACGGTTTGTCTCATGAAATCGACAGGAAAAGAACCAGGGAGACTGCAAATAAAGATTTCGTTATGGCTTTTGAGATGAACCGGACGAACAAAAATACGAATGCGCAGGAAATGCGAATTGAGGGATTACGGGAAAACACGGAGTGCGAAAGATAAGAAGAACGCAGCCTGTTTTCCCGTTCTTTTCGAGATTTAATTATTCGCTAAACTCAAGTTTAACGAAAAGATATTGACAAAAAAACAAATCCATGGTATAGTAAGCGTGGAGCCGGTCAGTTTCTGCTTCTCAGGCCGGTTTTTTCAAGTTTTGCAGGTATTCACGTCCCGAAAGGAGTTTTTCATGGCCGAACAGAATTATCATAAGCAGGAAGAACAGAAAAACGCTTTAAAACTTCGTTCTCTGACAGAAAACCTTCCGCCGTACGTTCGTGATTTCTTTCGTGGGATAGAACCGACGACGGAATCCCGGACGAGGATCGCATATGCGTACGATCTCATCGTCTTTTTCCGCTATCTTCACGAGAATAACTACTATTTCTCAAAAAAAGAGAGCAAGGAAATCAAATTGCGTGATCTCGAAGAACTCCGTCCGATGGACATTGAAGAGTTTCTCGATTACGTCAAAGTGTATTCTTCCCCGGAAAACGGTGAACAAAGAGCCAACGTGCAGTCCACGATCAAGCGAAAGCTTGCCACTCTCCGCTCCTTTTATAAGTACTACTATATGAGGGAACTCATCAAATACAATCCCGTGGAGCTCGTTGCGATGCCGAAGATCCACGAAAAAAACATCATTCGCCTGGATACGGACGAGGTCAAGGAACTCCTCGATCACGTAGAAAGCGGTGAAAAACTGACCAAAACCGAACTTGCCTACCATGAAAAATCAAAAATCCGCGATCTGGCGATCATGACTCTCCTTCTCGGAACAGGGATCCGTGTCTCCGAATGTGTCGGACTGAACATGAACGACGTGGATTTCAAAAACGACGGCATCATGATCCACAGGAAAGGCGGCAAGGAAGTGACGGTTTATTTCGGGGATGAAGTCAAGGCCGCACTTCTGGACTACGTTACGGAAAGAAAATCGATCATACCGGCTGACGGACATGAAAACGCTCTGTTTTTAAGCAGCCAGAAAAAGCGGATGTGCGTACGCTCCGTCGAGAACATGGTCCGGAAATACACGCAAACCGTCACACTGACCAAACGGATCACCCCGCACAAACTGCGCAGCACCTACGGAACGAATCTCTACCGGGAAACCGGCGACATTTATCTCGTGGCGGACGTACTCGGTCATTCCGACGTCAATACGACGAAAAAACACTATGCAGCCATCGAGGATGAACGGAGACGTCAGGCCAGAAATAAGGTCACGCTTAGAAAAGACTGAGGTTTCCGTGCCTTTTCTACTAATAAATGTTCCGCTTGAAATAATACAAAAAAAGTGTATAATAACTATGTATGACTCAATTCATAAAACAGTGTGCGAAGGCCTCAGTCATACGATGATTCTGATCAACAAGGAGCAGTTTTTCGCTTTTTGAAAAACAAAAAGTATAAAAATGAGTTATTTGCAAATCGTTGATATAGTGACCGGCGTTTTGTTTACGATCCTCGGAGCCGTCATGGCCCATTTCGTTCTGTTTGCCATTGCCGGTGTTTTTAAGAAGCCGCCATGTCCCAAGGCGGAACGCATCAACCGTCTGGGCCTCATCATCCCGGCGAGAAATGAAGAATCCGTCGTCTGCGGTCTGATCGAGAGCATTCAGAAAAACAATTATCCGCAGGATCAGCTTCAGATCTTTGTCATTGCCCACAACTGCGTCGACAAAACCGCCGAGGTCGCGAGAGCAACCGGCGCGACCGTTTATGAGTACAACAACCCTGACGAAAACACGATGGGTTATGCGTTCAAGTATCTCTTTTCCTGCATCGAACGCGATTTCGGCACCCAGAACTTTGACGGGTTCATCCTTTTCAATGCAGACAACATTCTGGACAAGGATTACATCTCCAGAATGAACGATGCCTTTGAATACTATCACAGGGATTCCGTCATCACTTCTTTCAGAAATTCCAAGAACTTCGGCACCAACCTGATTTCCGGCCTGTACGGAATGTATTTTGCGTTGGGATCCAGACTTGACAGCCACGGCAGAACTATGCTCGGCTGTTCCACACGTGTTCAGGGAACCGGTTATCTCATTAATTCGGAAATCGTGAAAAACGGCTGGCCGTACGTTTCCCTGACGGAGGACTGGGAATTCACGGTGGACCAGATCATGCTCGGGAAAAAGATCCGCTATTGCAATGATGCGGTCTTCTACGACGAGCAGCCGACCTCCGTGAAGATCATGTGGCGTCAGAGAGTCCGCTGGTCGCGCGGGCATTTGTTGGTCTTCTATGCCAGATTCATCGAGATGGTTTCCAAATTATTCAAAAAGGAAACCAAAAACAGGGTCTCCTTGTACGACATTACTGCGTACATCATGCCCTCTCCGCTGATGTTCCTGGTTCTTCAGGTGCTGCAGGCAGGCTTGATGCTGCTGGCTCCCCTGTTCGATCCGAACATCACCTTATCGCAGTTACTGTTCGGAGAAGGGTCGATCCTGACTTCTCACGGCATGATTTTCAGCTGGCTCCGCTCTTCCGCTTTCTCGTTTGTCATCATGATGCTTCTCGCGGTCGTGGTGTTCATCATCGAAAGAAAACGGATCTTGGGTGTCTCGCTTTGGAAGAAGATCCTGATCACGCTCGTCTGGCCGGTGTATCTCGCGCTTCAGCTTCCGATCGACGTTCAGGCGTTTTTCTCCAGAAATCTCGGTTGGAAACCCATTCCGCACAATGATCAGACCTCTTTTGAGCATGTGAATCAGCCAAAAGAGTCAGACGAAACAGAATAAACAAAAAAAGAGAACCGGTTTTTTACCGGTTCTCGCTGTCTATAATGATCGTTACGGGGCCGTCATTGGTCGACGTAACGAGCATATCCGCTCCGAAGACGCCGGTTTTCACTGGAAACCCGCGTCTTTTGATTTCCGAGATCACCGTTTCATACAAAGGGATCGCAGTTTCCGGGCGGGCGGCTTCGGTAAATCCCGGACGCCTGGAACGAACGTCTGCATAAAGCGTAAACTGGCTGACGATCAGGATCTCGGCGGAAGCGTCTTTCGGTGAAACGTTCATCCGCCCTTCTTCGTCGGAAAAGACGCGTAGGCCTGCGATCCGGTCCGCCATTTTTACTGCAATTTCAGCCGTATCGTCCGTCTTGATGCCGAGAAGAACGAGAAATCCTTTCGAGATCTCAGCAGTCTTCTTCCCTTCGATCTCCACGGAGGCGTTCAATACGCGCGTCACTACTGCTCTCATGATTCGGAGATTCCTTTCGCTTACTCAGCCCGGCAAAGATGGACCAGGACATCGACCATCCGGTTCATGTCGTCGACGGATACGAATTCCAGGAAACCGTGGCAGTTTTCCGTACCCGTGGACAGATTCGGACAGGGAAGTCCCATGAAGGAAAGACGCGCACCGTCGGTGCCGCCGCGGATCGGAACGGCCTTCGGCTCCACGCCGGCCTTCCGGAAGGCTTCCATTGCCCGGTCGACGATGTACATGCAGGGCTCGATCTTCTCACGCATGTTGTAATAACTGTCTTTCAGATCCAGGAGGAAGGTCCCGTCGCCGTATTTCACATTCAGGAACCGGACGACCTCCTTCATGAACTCTTTTCTCTTCTCAAACTTTGCGCGGTCGTGATCACGGATGATGAAATGGGCTTCCGCCGAAGATTCATTGCCGGAGAAATCGGTCAGATGATAGAAACCTTCATATCCTTCGGTATGGGAAGGCGTTTCGGCTGAGGGCATCATCGATATCAGTTCGGAAAGCATGAGCGCGGCGTTTTTCATGCGGTTTTTCGCGCTGCCGGGATGGATGTTCAGTCCAGTCACCGTGATTCGGGCAGAAGCCGCATTGAAGTTTTCGTACTCGACTTCTCCGATCGTTCCGCCGTCGACCGTATAGGCGTATTCGGCAGGGAATTTCGAAAGGTCGAACAAATCCGCACCGCGTCCGATCTCCTCATCCGGCGTAAATCCGACGTAGATCCTGCCGTGCGGGATCGAAGGATCTGAGATCAGCCGTTCCATGGCCGTCAGAATCTCCGAAATGCCGCTTTTGTCGTCTCCGCCGAGCAAAGTTGAGCCATCGGTCACAATGAGTTCATGACCGCGATAACGGGCCAAATTCGGCGTATTACGCTCATTCAGTTCCAGTTCGCCGGAAATAGGGAGCGATCCGCCCCGGTACACCTTTCTTACAGGATGCACCGGGTCACCCGGAACGGCCGGCGAAGTGTCCATATGGGCAATGAGTCCGATCGGAGGGACATTGACTCCGTCAGTCTCCTTCAGGTATCCGTAAACGTAGCCGTGCTCATCCATTTCGACGCCGGTGAGTCCGATCTCCTTCATCTCGTCCCTCAGATATTTGCCGAGGACCAGCTGCTCCTTCGTCGAAGGACAGGCCTCATTGCTTTCATCGGAATTCGTTCCGAACGAGACGTATTTCAAAAAGCGTTCTTCGGGTTTCATTTGACATCCTTCACTTGATTCTTTCTTACAATGGCTTCGAAACAGCCGCCCCCTTCCGCAAAGGAAAAGGGCGGCCGGAACGATCAGAACCGAAACGTTCCGATCACATCATTCCCATGTCCGGATTCCCTGCGGGCATTGCCGGAGCGGGTTCTTTAATGGTGGCCACGACGGACTCGGTCGTAAGAAGCGTGGAGGCGACGCTCGTCGCGTTCTGCAGCGCGGAACGGGTGACCTTCGCCGGATCCAGGATGCCGGCCTTCACCATGTTCACGTACTCGTCCTTATAGGCGTCGTATCCGATGCCGGCCTTGCCTTCGTAGACCTTGTTCACGATCACGCTGCCGTCGAGACCCGCGTTTTCGGCAATGAAATACAGCGGAGACTCGAGCGCTTTCAGAACGATCTTCGCTCCGGTCTTCTCGTCGCCTTCGAGCGTGTCAAGCAGCTTCTCGACTTCCTTGGAAGCCAGAATGTACGCGGTGCCGCCGCCGGGGACGATGCCCTCTTCCACGGCCGCTCTCGTCGCGTTCAGCGCGTCCTCCATACGGAGCTTCGATTCCTTCATCTCGGTTTCCGTCGCAGCGCCGACGCGGATGACCGCAACGCCGCCGGCGAGTTTCGCCAGACGCTCCTGCAGTTTTTCTTTGTCAAACTCGGACTTCGTATCGGCGATCTGATTACGGATGACCGCGACGCGGTCTGCGATCGCCTGCTTGTTTCCGAGACCGTCGACGATGATCGTGTTCTCCTTCGTGACCTTGACGCTCTTCGCTCTGCCGAGGAGATCCATCGTCGCGTCTTTCAGCTCGAGGCCGACTTCTTCGGAAACGACCTGCCCGCCGGTCAGGATCGCGATGTCTTTCAGCATTTCCTTACGTCTGTCGCCGTATCCCGGAGCCTTGACCGCAACGACCTGGAAGGTGCCGCGGAGCCGGTTCACGATGAGCGTGGTCAGAGCCTCGCCTTCGACGTCTTCGGCAATGATGAGAAGCTTCGCGCCGGTCTTCACGATCTGCTCGAGAAGCGGCAGGATCTCCTGAATGTTCGAGATCTTTTTATCGGTGATCAGAATGTAGGGATCTTCGAGCACCGCTTCCATCTTTTCCATATCGGTGCACATATAGGCGGACAGATAGCCGCGGTCGAACGGCATGCCTTCCACGAGGTCCAGTTCAGGCTTCAGCGTCTTCGACTCCTCGATCGTGATGACGCCGTCTTTCGAAACCTTTTCCATCGCATCCGCGATCATCTCGCCGACTTCGTCACTGGAGGCGGAAATCGCAGCGACTCTCGCGATCTGCTCCTTGCCCTTGATCGGGCTGGAAATGGCAGCGATCGCTTCGACAGCTTTGTCAGACGCTTTCTTCATGCCTTTTCTTAAGACGATCGGATTTGCGCCGGCGGCCAGATTCTTCATGCCTTCCGAGATCATTGCCTGAGCGAGCACAGTTGCGGTCGTCGTGCCGTCGCCCGCGACGTCGTTCGTCTTCGTCGCCACTTCCTTCACGAGCGCTGCGCCCATGTTTTCAAAGGGATCCTTAAGCTCGATCTCTTTCGCGATCGTCACGCCGTCGTTCGTAATGAGCGGCGTGCCGTATGCTTTATCCAGAACCACGTTTCTGCCTTTCGGGCCGAGCGTGACGCGTACCGTATTCGCCAGCTGGTTCACACCGCTTTCAAGCGCTTTTCTCGCTTCAGCACCGTATTTGATTTCTTTTGCCATGATAAGCCTCCTTATTTCACAATTGCCAGAATGTCTTTCTGGCTGACGATGATGTATTCTTCGCCGTCAAGTTTCGCCTTCGTTCCGGCGTACTGGGAATAGATGACGCGGTCGCCTTTTTTGACTTCCATCTTTACTTCCTTGCCGTCCGCGGTCGTACCGGGGCCTACGGCAATGACTTCAGCCATCTGAGGTTTTTCCTGAGCGCTGCCCGGAAGCACGATGCCGGAAGCCGTGGTCTCTTCCGCTTCCAGCTGCTTTAAAATGACCCTGTCCTGTAAAGGTACTAATTTCATAAGTTCCTCCTATCTGATCCCATAAGGGTTTCGTTTGAGTTTAGCACTCTATATCATTGAGTGCTAACGGTTAAATCATACCACAGTTTACGAAAAATGCAAGCCCTATTTTATGAAAAATCTGTGTTCCGAAGTGATTTTTTGATGACTTTTTTTCTGAAATGTGATATAAGGGTTTTAGAAGACGATCCGTCTTCTGTTTCTCACATCGGATCAGATTCCACAGAACTTTTTATTTCAAACAGATCAAATGATTTCAGGAGTATTTCTATGCGTGAAAAACTGATGACACTCACCTTGACCGAACTGCGCAACATCGCGAAAACGCTGAACCTTTCGGGCATCTCCACGTTAAAGAAGACCGAACTCGTGGACCTTCTCGTCGAGATCGATGAAAAGAATCGGGCAAACGAGGAAAAGAACGCGGCAGCGGCTGAGACGCCTTCCGCTCCTTCCGATGAGAAGGGAATGAAAAAGAGCAATTCCCGGAGAAAAAAACGCGGCAATGAGAATGCGGCAGATACGGAGAAAACTCCGGATGCTGCGGACGAACCGGAAAGATCGGAAAGTGAATCCGCATCCGATAAGACCGAGAAAACGCCCTCTCCCGTGAACGAACTCGAAAGCGGCGAAATCGGCGGCGGCGTTCTGGAGATCACGTACGGCGAAAAAACGAACGGTTACCTTCGCGGCGACTCGTATTATCAGAACGATCGCGGAGACATCTACGTCGCCCAGTCCCAGATCAACCGCTTTTCCTTAAAAACCGGCGATTACGTGACCGGACATCTCCGAATCCAAACGGATACGGATAAGCGGGGCCCCTCTCTTCTTTTCGTCAATACGATCAACGGCGTTCCCGCCGACTCTTTCCAGCGCCCGACGCCCTTTGAAAACCTGACGCCCACGTTCCCTCATGAAAAACTGCGGCTCGAAACGCCGAGATGCGACGTTTCGGTCCGGATCATCGATCTTCTGAGCCCGATCGGCAAAGGCCAGCGCGGAATGATCGTCGCGCAGCCGAAAGTCGGCAAGACGACGCTGCTGAAGCAGATCGCGAAATCATTGATCGCAAACCATCCGGAGCTTCACGTCATCATACTGCTCATCGACGAACGGCCCGAAGAAGTGACGGATATGAAAGACACCTTTGCGGATACGGATGCCGAGATCGTGTACTCGACGTTCGATGAGGATCCGAACCACCACCGTAAGGTCGCCGAACTCGTCATTGAACGCGCAAAGCGGCTGGTCGAGATCAAGACGGACGTCGTGATCCTGCTAGATTCCATCACGAGACTTACCAGAGCCTACAACCTGACCTGCACCCCCTCCGGCCGGACGCTTTCCGGCGGTTTGGATCCCGCGGCCCTCAATATGCCGAAACGTTTCTTCGGTGCGGCGCGCTGCATGAAGGAAGGCGGGTCATTGACGATTCTGGCCACGGCCCTGCAGGAAACCGGCTCCCGGTTGGACGACATGGTCTATGAGGAATTCAAAGGCACGGGCAACATGGAACTCGTCCTGAACCGGAAACTGTCGGAACGCAGGATCTTCCCTGCAATCGACATTCTGAAGTCATCGACGCGTCGCGACGATCTTCTGCTCTCATTGCCGGAACAGGAAGCCGCGGCGTTGATCCGGAAAGTGACGACGACGGGACCGCGTCCGGAATTCGCGATCGAGCAGGTGCTGGATCTCTTCGCAAGTACGAAGAACAATGCGGAATTCATGAGCCGTCTCGGCTATCAGTTTTTAGATAAGTAAAATGATCCCCGTTCCGGACTCGGAGCGGGGGGCTGTTTTATAAGGAGAAATCATTATGGCAAAGTACATCAAAACACCGAGTTACGTCGATTCCATGCCCGTGGACATTTCATTCGTTTTCAAGGACGAGAAACCTGCGGGAAAGCACGGATTCTTAAAAACCGCCGGGGAAGAATTCCGCTTTGAAGACGGAACGCCTGCCCGCTTCTGGGGCGTCTGTATGAA
>JAEEIV010000006.1 GCA_016281555.1 Lachnospiraceae bacterium
CTGAAAAGAACGATCAGAGATGTCGTACACATCCAAAAGCCTAATGTCATTGACCCAAACAGTGCAAAAGCCCACAGGTCATCGTGAGAGTACTGCTCAAAGAATCCCACCAATGCTCCGCCTATGATCCCAAAGAGTACGGTCAAGAGGAATGAACCAATTCTATTACGAAAGGCGATTCTGGTCATATGATTCTCCTTAAACTCGCGATTTATCGATGTCCCGACAAACGGGAATTTGGCTGAATCAGACGATATGTATTATGCTCTGTTGAATTTTTCCTTGGGCTGCTTGCATCGGGGACATTTCCAATCATCCGGCAAATCTTCGAAAGCTACACCTTCATGCTCTGCCGGGTCATACACATAGCCGCAGATTGAGCAGACATATTTTCCGGTGCCTTCACTTTTCGGGAAATCGACTTCTGCCAGAACGGTAGGTACGGGATTGTCCAGATTTATGACCCTTTTGGTCTCCAGATTTTCGTATCCCTGCGGCGTATGCGTTCCGCAATAGACCGTCGGATGATTCCGGACAAACTCTCTCACCCGATCCAGTGTTTCGCGGGCTGCGTGGAGATCATCGAAAACCGTAGACAACTTATTTTCATAGAGCGCCTCGTCCACATATGTAACATCCCCATGGATCATATAAAACAGGCCGCCATCCTCTAAAATGACAATGCTGTTGCCGCTGGTGTGGCCTTTCGCTTTGATGAAATAGATTCCGTCGCGGATCTTCTGACAAGCCGGGAAATTATAGTACGCGCCATCGGTGAACTGAACGGGGACAATATTCGGAATGCCCCGAAGCTCTGCGGCAGACAGTTCATCTTCATTGACGTATATCTTTGCGTTAGGAAAAGAACGCAGTTCTCCGGAATGATCACCGTGCTTATGGGTCAGAAGGATCGTCGTCACCTGTTCCGGCTTATAGCCGAGGGCGGCAAATGCTTCCATGTAGCTGGAGATATCTTTCCCTGTGTACAAGATGCTTTTTTCGTCCGGCACTTCCTCCGGCGTACCTGCGGGCAGTCCGGTATCCACAAGGATCACCTCGTCGCCGGTATCGATCAGGTAATTCTGCAGGCTCCCGCGATAGCGTACTTTGGGATCAAACCGATCCATGCCCTCCTCACCGCCAAATACGAACGGCTGTGAATAGAACCCGTCCCTTCTGAATTTTACCGCTTTGATCATCATGTTCGCACCTCCATTTTTATGATTCTTGATATTCTTCTCCACCACAAATCCCGATTTGTAATCCCCGAAATCATAGGCATCCACCAGTGATTATAGGACGTTAGTGAAATTCTCTGAAACCGTTGAAAACAAAGGATTTTCTGTGATCTGCTCACTGAATCCCTTTATTAAATGTTACACCGTTTCAACAACGCCCGCGCCGCTCATAAGGGCAAAAGCAAGGGCAAGAAAAACTCATAACAGGATATAACAAGGTGTGACAATCGGGAGCCTGTGATTGCATGGTTCATCTCTTCGAATGAGATCCATTTCATGACAAATCAACCAGGTTCTTTGCCATCGCCCCGATGCTATTTCTCACTGATTATTCTTTCAATTTGATTTGTCAACAAATCTTGAACTGTTATCCCGATTACAGTCTCCTCTGTATTAAGCATCAGCATTAACAACTTCGCATTCTCACAAACATATGTCGGGATGTAAAAGCCACTTCCAGTATCAGCATGAGGTGATCCAACCATGTCAACAATATCCGCCAGCTTTACATCTAAATAGTTTTGTAAATCATCTGGAATAAGCAAAGTGATTCCTTTAGTGCTAATACATTGACGATCCAAAGAAAACTCGGCTTCATTAATTATTCCGTTATTTTTGTTTATTCGGACAAGGCGTCTGTTTGATGATTCATAAACCGATAGCTGACCTAAATGCAATGAAAGTTTATAGTCAAGATCATACATGCTGTTTCCTGTCTTTGTGGCAATGCAACTAACACTGATTATTCCTTGAAATGCTATTATTAAAAAAACAAGTACACGTTTCATACTATTCTGCATTTTTTTATCGACAGATGTTTAATTTGTTTTATTTGTTCGGTCCAACTTCGAATTGACCGACGTGATCCTGTACGGTGCACCGGTCGCTTCCCACTCATATTCTTCTTTGAAGCGGGCCAGTTCCCGAAACGCAAAATAGGCCTGCTGTTCTTCTTTGGTCATCTACTATTCCCCTCACAAATCCATCCGCCGAGAGTGTTTCATGGAGCAGTAGTAAATATCATTGACCTCACTGACTCAAAACACTCTTCCATTCCCCGATCAGGTCTTCCAACTTCCACGCGGCATTGGCCGGGCTGGTCGACGGCAGGGCGATCGCCGTGCGTTGGATCCTGCTTTCCGTATACTTTCGATAAAAACGTTCCGCGGTCCGTCCGTTTACGACGATCTGCTTGATCGGTGCCCTGTTCAAAATGTCCGAAAGATCATTGGCAATGACGTTTTGAATACTCGCATCAGAAGACCCTATGATGTCGCAAGACTGGATGACGTCCCAAAGCGCAATGCGGTTCCGGGTCAAAAACGCTTTTTTCTCCGGAATCGTCACCGGAACGGCTTCGCCAAACACCGCGGCAATGACCTTCCAGAATCGATTCTGCGGATGTCCGTAGAAGAAACCGGATTCCCTGGTCTTGACGGACGGAAAACTCCCGAGGATCAATACGCGGGAATCTTCCGTGAAAAACGGAGGTATGGGGTGTTCGATCCGACTTCTGATCATTGGCTTATCCTTCGTACACCGTCTACAGCGTAAGCCGCATGTAGATGAGTTCCTGAAACCCGCTCGTCCGGGAATTGAATCCCCTGGGATTTCTTCCGTATTCCTCAAAGCCAAGGGACCGGTACAGGGAAACGGCCCTCTCGTTTTCGGCAACCACGTTCAATTCCAACTGCTTATATCCGGCCTCCCCGGCGCATTTGATGCAGGCTTCCGTAAGCGCTCTGCCCAATCCCAGACCCCAGTATTCACGCAAAATGCCGATGCCGAATTCCGCCCGGTGCCGAACCTTGTAATTGGTCCCGACTGCCTCGATGCCCGCGGTTCCTGCTACCTGACCGTCCACAAGCGCAATGATCTCGATTTCATTCGCGCTCTCCGCTTTCTCTTCCAGATATCGCGCTTCCTTTTCCGGATCGAAGCTGTTTTCATCGGGGTAAGAAAGCATATAGTCCGTTTCGGCATGGGTGGCATTGAACGTCTCGAGCACGGCGATCGCATCCGGCGCGTCACCGTTTCTCAGCCATGCTTCTTTTCCGTTTTTCAGAATGATTTTTTGACTGTATTTCATATATTTTTCCTGCTTTCCAGAATCGCGCCCTGTTTTCGCAATGCTTCCCGAAGCACAGAAACGTTCACTTCTTTCGGAAGCACGTTTTCGCTGATTGCCATGGAAGCGTGACGGTTTCAAACGATTTGATTTTTCCGAACAAATTGAAAATGTTCCGCATATTCGTCGAATGCCTCTTAGTACGATTGCAGCCAATGATCCGCCTCTGCTCTGGAATGAAAGACGATCACTTGTTTTTCAGGGTATCGTTTGAAAAGGTCCAGAAGGACCGGTTTGTTCTGCGATTCGTATTTCTTGACAAGTTCCACCAGTTCCGGATCGAGTTCCCCGAGCTTTGAATCAAAGTCCTCTCTTGAGATGTGCGTTCGGTCTGCTTTCCACCAGACGTTGTCCAAATGGTAGAGAGGCAATCCCGAAAGATCGTGGAGGCGGGCGGCAAAAGTGCTCTTCCCACTTCCGGCACACCCCAGAACGAGTACTTTTTGCATGATCAGTTTGTCATTCTCTTTCATCGCGTTCAGAATCCTTTATTACCGATTTTTGAACTTCAATAAACCTATTAATCCGAATCCAGCAATGACATTTTATCACGCCCTAAAATCATTTTACAAGATTTATTTGCCGGAATAATTCTTGATTAATTCTTCCAAAGTGTCGGAATCACACTGATAATCAATGATGCGACCAACTGACTTTTCACTTTGATTTAGATCAACAAACACTGATACTGAATTCATCACAATCTCATAATTTCCCGAAGAATAGACTATACGGACTGCTTCGTGACCGAATTCCGGAAACGGTGGATTCGTGTTTTTTCTGAAAACAATCTGTCGAAACGAATCGAGAAAAGCATTCAGTTCATTTCCTGTCACTCTGGAAATGACTTCGAAAGAATATTCATCTTCAGCGTTGACGATTTCAACTGCTGTGATTTCCTGCTCCGACTCACTGAAAGGAAAAGATCCCTGCTCAACCGGGGCAGAATACTCGTGAATAAGATCAAGCAATTCGCTATCACTGCAAGTAAGCCATTTCCGCATTAGACAATTGTTTCCGTTCTCGTCGATATATCCGTAAACTGCAAGTTTGCCATTCAAGACTTCGTAATTTCCACCATTATATGTGATCCGAATCGCTTCTGTTGACGTTCCATATATTCCGGGCAATTCCTGGAATTCGATATCCTGAAACGCCTTCAAGAAGGAAGACAATGATAAAAACGGCACCTCCGATTCGGCCTGAAAGACAGTCGGGTCGTCTATGTCTATTCTTCCGAACTCGATACTTTTTATAATACTGCGCGATTCACTGAAAGAATAGGAACTCCCCCGCTGAACCATCTCACATCCTGAGAGCAAAAGCAAAAACACACATACTCCCATCCATACTGTAATTCTTTTCATATCAGTCACCATTCCTTTTTTTACACTTCATCCGTAGCCATCCAAATGCAAACCCCAAAAAAAGGTAAGCCGGCCAACCATAATAGTTGATATAGGTAAATGCATTGAGCCACGGAGCAAACTGAATCAATCGAACGGCAAATCCGGCCGCACCGGGAATCAGTATTTGCATTCCGACCGTCAAGCCGACAAACAGGGACAAGAACATAAATCCGGCGATTAGGCAGAGAAAAACAATTCGCCACAATCGGCGCTTCTTTCTTTTTGCTCTCCGCTTTATGACTAAACGAATAACACTCTCAACTTCCACACCAACAACAAATAACAACAACGGGCGAATAAACCCGACCGAAAACAAAAAAAGACTATCTTTACCGGTACCATATAGCCAAACTGAAAAATAATGGACTGCAAGACATAATCCTCCTAGCAATCCCGCAAGCACAAGATGGATAATCGCTTTTTTCCTTCTGCCGGACTGCTCAACAGCATCCGCTTCTGCATCTAGCAATTCCTCCACCGGAACATTGAAAATCTCTGCCAAAGACATCAGGATTGTCAAATCCGGCTTTGTCTTTCCTCTTTCGTAATTTGATATGGCTTGACGGGACAAGGATAGTTTCTCGGCCAAATCTTCCTGAGTCATTCCATCATCATCCCGAAGTTTTCTGATTTTCGAACCAATCTCATCCATACAGTTTATCGATTCCATTCCGTATTGATACTGATGATGCGCTTACCATCGTCTGTCTGCAATTCACCCGAAATCCGGATTCCAGCATAGAAAAGATCATCATCAAAATAGCATGCACTCCATGAGTCCGGAGTTTTCCACTCCATGTTTCGAGACAACAATGATTCCCTGGACATTTGCAATGGATGTGCTGCATCCAGAAAATAGACCCTGAATTCAGCTTCGGAGATGCCCTCCGTCGTTTTTCCCTCTGTGTATCGAATTCTCACATTTTTTAATACATATCCCGGCTCCTGGTTTTGCTTTTCTGTTTCAACTATGATTTCCACCGCACAACGTATTGATTCCGGTAAGGAATTCATCTCGGACATCCACTCTTCCTGTTCAAGAAAGGCCATTGCTTTCATATAATCGCGAATCGAATCATTATTATCTTTTTCATCCAAAACAAAACATCTGATTCGTTTGTCGCCCAAAGCAGTTTCTCCTCGAGGCAGCCATTCATTCTCACTGCACAAATAATAGACCATACCGCCTTCGCTGTATTCCCATATAGATGTCTGTTCGAATTTATCATATTGCTTCTCTTTCGGCATCAGAACAACAACCGAGAGAACCATAGCAATCAACATAAAAACGATAAGTAACTGCCAAAATGATTTTCCTTTTTCCACGGTTTTAGCCTGAATCAATAATGTTTGAAGAGAGCAACCAGATAAAAAGGCCAGTGGTGCCATTTTCAAGGATAACTTGTAGCACTCATATCCAATGCCGGTTCCAAAAGTGAATCCACCGCCGATTCCACCGAGTGCATTAATGATCATCAGCAAAAAAGCAAATAAAGTGAGGGCTGTAAAACAACCCAGCCCCCACTCGAATGTACGAGACGCCAACCGATGTCTTCTGGCAAACATCCGTCGAAAAAGAATCGAAACGATCACCCCGCTGATGATCATTGCCGGCAGAAACAATACGCCGTTCCATATAATGACTCCGATCGGTAACGGCCGGATTAATCTGACGATCACCCATAAAACCAGCATCAGCCCCCAAAGTGAGATCAATACTATAAGAGAACACAAAACCGTAGGCCGCTCTGATTGTTCCTCACTTTTTTCATTTTCTTTACGCAAAAGGGAGCCTGCGTCAACACTCAACGCTTCCGCGATCTGTTTCAGCATTTTTACGTCAGGAACTGTTGTACCAAGTTCATAATTTGATACTGTCTGTCTGCTGACGCCGAGTGAATCCGCTAAATCCTGTTGGGACAGTTTATACTTTTGTCTGAGTTCTCGAATCTTCTCTCCGATGGATGATTCCATAATTATACACGGGCGAATTATCTGACAACGCCCAATCCTTTCAGAATGTAATACAGACTGTCTGAAGACAATTGAGACAATTCGTCAGCGATCCCGTAGGATCCGGAATAAGTCAGATGTATCACAAAGGAATTGTCCTTCTGCCAGATCTGAACCGATGTATTTCGCGGCATAAGCGATGCAAACAATTCAGTGTCAATGCTTTTGACCGCCCTGTTGCTTTGATAAAAGAAATGGACATTGTGTCGCTTTCCTCCCGACAATATGGCACTGTTCACATCGATCGGACCGTAATATGGATCATAATCTGGTGATTCAGTCAGGCAGAGAGTCAGGCCCTCCCCACATTCATCACGGATGTCAGATAATTGCCGAACTTCCCATAAGCCGTCTTCATTTCTGACAACCAATGCTATTTTGTTCAATGCTGCGTCGGGAGAATCTCCCACAACTCTCCATTCGAATCCTTTGCCGTCCACACCGGACGCAAGGATTCCGGTTCCCGTCTTCATCACACTAAATCCTTCCCGGGCCATCACCTCCATGAAACCGTCATTGTCCTGAAACAGTTCCACAAACTCCGGCGATAAAGACCGATCGCCTGCAGTATTCTGGTCTCTGTAGAGGAAGATACCATACCCGAAGAATTGCACTTTCAAATCCAGCATTTTCTTTTGATTCTCTTCCTCATGTGACGGATCCGTATCTGCTTTTAATTCCTCAAACTCCTTCCACAGGGCATCCATCTTATCCGCAAGCACTTTTGCATGCACGTAAGGAACCACCGTTCGAGGCATTTGATCATAATGGTTCAATACGGCTTGACGCTCAGCACTGCGATCCGGTTCTGCCAAAGTGAAGTATCTGGGTGCAATCTCAGCAATTTTCCGACACACTTCGGTCATGTCCGCGTCTGAATCCATATCGCCTGCCCATGATAACGGCATAACGCGGTCATATTGATCGACCAGTTCTTTCAATTCCTCAAACAGCTGTTCCGCTTCGGATGTCGGAGCATTATCGACATCGCCGGATACATCAGCATTGTTCCTGCATCCGATAGGAAAGGCAAGGATAAGAATAGAAAAGAACACTGCAAATGCCAATAACGATTTCTTCATTTTTTCTCCGTCCCTATTATTCAACGTCCAATCCTGTTGTCAGTTAACATCAGTTTTGTCAACATCTCTGCCCTTAAATCAAGCAATGCTTCTGTTGCAGCGAACCTATTGTCTGTCGCTCTATTAAAATCGCTTTCTGAAGCCCTAACTTGAATCCCTGAAATCGACATGATTGCCAAAACGCCCGCGACCAAGAAACATAAAACCCGATTACTTTTTTTCATTTGTTTTTTCCTCCGGTTTTTCATTTCTCATCACCTATGATACCATACTTCGTGTTCCTATCGCAATGATCGTTTCAATCCCTCATCGTAACCACCTCCTCTCGACAAAAACTTTTTTGTACATCCAGCATAGATACATTTTCACAGTTTGTCACGCAATGATCCTTTGCACCACAGTTCTACAGTCTTTCTTCTTGCCATTGCCCCGAAGTTGCGATATGATACACTTATTGAAAAAAACGATTCTCAGGAAGGCATACCATCCATGGACAATGAACTCATCCGAAAAATCGACAAACTGATTGAAGAAGACCGGGCGGAACTCGCCAAGGACGTCATCAAACTCATCAACATCAAGAGCGTCCGGTCGGAACCTTTGCCCGGCGCGCCGTTCGGCGAAGGTCCCAGGAAAGTGCTGGACACGGTACTCGAGATGGGAAAAGAACGCGGATTTGAGACGGCGGACTACGGTGTCGGCGTCATCAGCCTGGCCTTCAAAAAGGGACAGCCGGATCTCGGCATGTGGGCGCACGGCGACGTCGTGCCCGAGGGAGACGGCTGGATCTACGAACCCTATAACGCCGTTGAATACAAGGGCTGCATCATCGGACGCGGCGCCACGGACAACAAGGGACAGCTCGTGTCATTGCTCCACCTGATGACGATTTTTAAAAAACTCGGCATTGAACTCCGCTACAATGCAGCGCTGTACGTCGGCAGCAATGAAGAGACCGGCATGGAGGACCTCATCGGGAACGACCATCCGGACGCCCGCGGCTTTCTGAACGTCTGCACGCCGCCCCGCTTTTCGCTGGTGCCGGACGGCAGCTTTCCGGTGGCGTATGCCGGAAAAGGCAAGATGGTCGTGGAACTGAAGGCGGTCAAACCGCTATGCGGCATTGCGATCGAGGCAGGGCACGAAGACGCGCCCGGCCGGGCGACCGCCGTGCTCGACAAGACCGGCATTGATTCGGTTGAAAACTGCACGGTCGAGGGAACTGAAGGAAAAACCGTCGTGTCAACGGAAACGCCGCCGTGCCACGCAGCGCATCCGGATCCGAACGGGAACATGATCACCGTGCTGACGAAGGCATTGCTCGACGCAGGGCTCGTCGCTGAAGAAAACAAGACGGAAGTCGACTTCATCCGCCGCGTTTCCTGCGACACGAAAGGCATTCTGTTCGGGGTGCACCGGGTCAGTGAAGATACGGGAGAAACCGTCGTGGCATCGACTGAACTCAGGACGGAGAACGGCAGGCCCGTGCTTACGATCAGCGTCCGGTATCCCGATGCCATCACTTTCGAGGAGTTGTACGATAGTGTTCGCAGGATCGCTCTCGAAAACGGGTTCGAAACACAAAACCTGTACCACGGAGTGGATCCTTACGTTCTCGATAAAAACCGGGACGTGATCCAAAAACTGACGGAAATCGCAAACGAGATCCGCGGCATGAATGCGGCTCCGTTCAGCATGGGCGGCGGCACGTATGCACACCGGCTGCCGAACGCACTCGTATACGGCATGAGCGGCTGTCTCAAACCGGAAGGTTTCCCGGCAGGGCACGGCGGCGCGCACGGCCGGGACGAAGTGGTATCTTTGGACAGACTGCAGGCCGCGATGCGGATCTATGCGCGGGCATTGCTGCAGCTGAACGAAATGGATTGGTAAAACGTCAAATCAAGGCAATCGGATGAGGAGGTAACATTATGGCAGGTCCGATGGGCAGGGGCGGTCTCGGCCCCAGGGGATTTTTGACAGACGAAGAAAAGCAGAACATGCCGAAGGTATCGAAGGAATTGCTTCTCAGGATCCTTTCCTACCTAAAGCCGTACTGGTTCCAGTTCATTCTGGTGTTCGTTGCGATCATTCTGTCCGCGACGGTCGGTCTTCTGCCGGCCATCATCACCGGTAGGATCGTCGACCAGGCATTGACCGGCAATGACCTTTGGTTCCTGATCCGGTTATTGCTCTACGCCTTCGGCGCATTGATGGCGAGCCAGATCATCGGCGTTCTTGAAAACTACATCAGCGCCTGGATCTCGCAAAAGATCATCTACGACATGAAAAACGAGATGTACCGGCATCTGGAATCGATGCCGCACTCTTTCTTCACGACCGAGAAACAGGGCGACATCATCACCCGGATGAACACCGACATTTCCGGCGTCAGCACGGTGATCAGCGGCACGCTGTCCCGGATCATCAGCAACGTCGCTACCGTCGTCACGTCGCTCATTGCCCTCTTCTCCATGAGCTGGCAGCTCGCGATCGTCGGCATCATCGTCATCCCGTTCCTCATCCTCCCGACGAAGTCCGTCGGCAAGACGCGGTACAAGCTGCTGACCGAAAGCCAGGCGAAGAACGACGAAATGAACCAGGTCATCAATGAAACACTGTCCGTCAGCGGCTCGATGCTGGTGAAACTGTTCACGCGGGAAGAAAAGGAATACGAGCGGTTTGAAAAAGTCAACAGCGAGGTCACGAAGATCTCCCTGAAAGAACAGCGAAGCGGCAAGTGGTTCATGGTCATCATGGGCATGTTCACGCAGCTCGGCCCGCTGCTCATCTACTTCGCAGGCGGACTCTTCATCATCCGGCGCTGGGATCCGACGCTGACCGTCGGTACGATCACGGCCACGGTCGCGCTCGTGAACCGGCTCTACCGTCCGGTGGAATCGCTCTTAAACGTCGGCGTCGACTTTACGCGTTCCCTCGCCCTCTTCACCCGGATCTTCGATTACCTCGACCGGCCGAACACGATCAAGTCGCCGGAGAACGGCTTAAAGCCCGACGTACAGGACCAGCCGATCGTATACGATCACGTGGCGTTCTCCTATACGCCTGAGAAGGAACTCCTGACCGACGTGAACTTCACGGTTCCGGGCGGAAAGACCTACGCGATCGTCGGACCGTCCGGTTCCGGCAAATCCACGATCGTGAACCTGATCCCGCGGCTCTACGACGTGCTCGGCGGACGCGTCACGATCGCCGGCGTGGACGTCCGTGACTTTGACCTGACCTATCTTCGGGAGAACATCGGCGTCGTCACGCAGGAGACCTATCTTTTCAACGGCACGATCCTGGAGAACCTGCAGTACGCCAATGAAAACGCGACCCGGGAAGACATTGAGAACGCCTGCCGGATCGCGAACATCCACGATTTCATCATGACGCAGCCCGAAGGCTACGATTCCGAAGTCGGCAACCGCGGCCTGAAACTCTCCGGCGGCGAGAAACAGCGGATCTCGATTGCCCGCGTCATCTTAAAGGACCCGAAGATCCTGATCCTCGATGAAGCGACTTCCGCTCTTGACTCGATCTCCGAAAACGCGATCCAGGATGCGCTCGAGGCCGTCATGAAGGGACGGACGAGCATCATCATTGCCCACCGTCTCTCCACGATCCTGAAAGCGGACCAGATCCTCGTCGTCGCCGACGGAAAAATCAAAGAGCAAGGCACTCACGAAGAGCTCCTTGCCCTGGGCGGCGTCTACCGCGAACTGTATGAAACGCAGTTCAGGAAAGCGATCGAGTACGAGATGGAGAAGAACGGGTGATCACCCCGCCCCCGAGAACGGTATCGCCGTCGTAAAACACGGCGGCCTGACCGGGCGTCACGGCCCGAAGCGGCGTTTCAAAATGTATTTCAGCATACCCGTCCGGAAGAAGTTCGACCCGGGCGGGTACTTCTTTCTGGTGGTAGCGGGTCTTCACGGAACAGGAAAACGCTTCCGTCGGCGCCTCGCCGGTGATCCAATGGAAGTCCTGCACGAACGCATGATCCGTGAACAGATCCTTCTCTTCCCCGAGCGTCACCGTGTTCGTTTCCGGATCGATCTTGGTCACGTACACCGGCTCCCCGAAGGCGAGGCCGAGGCCCTTCCGCTGTCCGACGGTATAATGTGTGATGCCCTTGTGCATGCCGACGACTTCGCCGTCTTTCACAAACGGTCCGGGAACGGAAACTTTTCCGCGATAGGTTTCGAGAAAGGCCGCATAATCGCCGTCCGGAATGAAACAAATGTCCTGACTCTCCGACTTTTCGGCATTGAGGAAGCCGTGCTCCTTCGCAAGTTTCCGGATCTCGTCTTTCGTCTGATCGCCGAGCGGAAACAGCGTGTGCCGGAGCTGCTCTTCGGTCAAACGGTACAGCACGTAACTCTGATCCTTTTTCGGATCGACGCCCTTTTTCAGCCAAAAATGCCCGTTTTCTTCGACGATCCTTGCATAATGCCCGGTCACGACGTATTCCGCGCCGAGTTCCTTCGCACGCTCGTAAAGTTTTCCGAATTTTAAATGGGCATTGCACTCGATGCAGGGATTCGGCGTCGTGCCGCACTCATAAGCACAGACGAACGGCTCAATGACGTGCTCCCGGAATCCCTCCGAAAAGTTGAACACATAATGCGGCATCCCGAGCCGGTACGCGACGCTTTTCGCGTCCATCGCATCGTCATAGGTGCAGCAGGTTTTTCCGGAAACCGTTTCTTCTTCGGGGTCGCGGTACAGTTTCATCGTGCAGCCGATGCATTCAATGCCCTGTTCCAACGTCAGTAATGCGGCGACGCTGGAATCCACGCCGCCGCTCATGGCAATGAGGGCCTTCTTCGGTCGGGAGAAACTTGGCTTATTCATGCGACCATCCTATAACCATCCATACGACAATGTCCGGATCTCCGGACCGCCGCTTTTTTCGTTCTTACAGCTTCGCCAATGCCTTCGCGGTCTCGGCAGCCAGCGCGGCGTTGTTATAAACGAGCCGGATGTTGCTTTCGAGACTGTCGCCGCCGGTGATGTCCTTGATCTTCGCAAGCAGGAACGGCGTCGTTTCCTTGCCGTGGATGCCGAGCGCCTTCGACTCTTCGATTGCTTCATTGATCGCGCGGTCAATGACTTCCTTGTCCATCGAATATTCTTCGGGGATCGGATTCGTGACGAGCATGCCGTTCTTCAAGCCCATCTCTCGCTGCGCCTTGAACGCGGCTGCAAGTTCTTCCGGCGTGTCGATCCGGTAATCGACCGAAAAGCCGCTTTTTCTCGTATAGAACGCCGGCAATTCTTCCGTCTGATATCCAAGAACCGGAACGCCCTTCGTCTCGAGGTATTCGAGCGTGAGACCGAGATCCAGGATGCTCTTCGCGCCGGCACAGATGACCATGACCGGCGTATTGGACAATTCCTCCAGATCCGCGGAAATGTCCATCGTGGTCTCGGCGCCGCGATGCACGCCGCCGATGCCGCCGGTCGCAAAGACCTGAATGCCCGCCATATGGGCGATCATCATCGTCGTCGTGACCGTCGTCGCGCCGTCCGCTTTTCTCGCCACGAGTACCGGCAGGTCGCGGCGGCTCGCCTTCGCGACGGCCCGACCGGCCTTTCCGAGATACTCGATCTCTTCCGGCGTAAGACCGGCCTTCAACCGGCCGCCGATGACGGCGATCGTCGCCGGCACCGCACCGTGCTCACGGATGATCTTCTCCACGGAAAGCGCCGTTTCCACGTTCTTCGGATACGGCATCCCGTGCGAAATGATCGTGCTCTCGAGCGCCACGACCGGGCGGCCCTTTTCAAGTGCTTCCTTTACCTCCGGGTTAACGTCCAGATACTGATTCATATCACAACACCTCCGCGCCGCTTAAGACGTCCTTTTCGGGCGTCATGACCGCGAGCGCGCCGTTGTCGTCTTCCGCGCAGAGGATCATGCCCTCGGAGAGCATGCCTGCGAGCTTCGCGGGCTTTAAGTTCGCGACGATCATGACCTTCTTGCCGACCATCTCTTCAGGCTTGTAGTAGGCCTTGATGCCGGAGAGGATCTGCCGCGTTTCATTGCCGACCTTCACCTGGAAGCACAGGAGTTTCTTCGACTTCGGCACTTCTTCGGCCTTCACGATCTCTCCGATCCTGAATTCCATCTTCGCAAAATCGTCGTACTCGATCTCGGGCTTGTGCTCGATCGGCTGTCCGTTCTCTTCGGAGGCTTCCGCCGGGGCGGCTTCCTTCGAGTCACCGTCAGAGGACTTCTCGTCCGGATTTCCGTAAAGGCGAAGCGCCTCTTCCCGCTGCGCGGCCATGATCTTGTCCACTTTTTCCTTCGTCTCTTTCTCGTCGAGCCTCGCGAACAGGATCTCCGGTTTTTCCGTCACTTTCGTGCCGTACTGGACCGAGGCGCCGAAGCCCCAGAGTTCGTCGAGGGAATGAAGCGGCGAGCCGAATTCCTTCGCGATCTTTTCCGCCGTCTTAGGCATAAACGGCGCAAGCAATGACGTGCCGGTCATGATGCCTTCCGCGAGGTTGTAGAGCACGGTCGCGAGGCGGTCTTTCTCGTTCGGATCCTTCGCAAGCGCCCACGGCATCGTTTCGTCAATGTATTTGTTGCAGCGCTTGAACAGATTGAAAATGTCGGTCAATGCGTCCGCGACGTGAAGCGTGCCCATGTCTTCGGTGACTTTCTTCACCGTGCTTTCGGTCATTGCCTTCAGATCCTCGTCGACCGGCACGGTCACTCTCCGGTTCTCCAGCACGCCGCCGAAATACTTGTTGCTCATCGAAACCGTGCGGTTCACGAGGTTGCCGAGCGTGTTCGCGAGGTCGGAATTGTACCGCTCCGTCACGAGGTCCCAGGTGATGTTGCCGTCGTTCTCGAACGGCGTCTCGTGCATCACGAAATAACGCACCGCGTCCACGCCGTAGACGGAAGCCATGTCGTCCGCATAGAGGACGTTGCCGCGCGACTTCGACATCTTCTCGCCGCCCTGAATGAGCCAGGGATGCCCGAACACCTGCTTCGGAAGCTCGACGCCGAGCGCCATCAGCATGATCGGCCAATAGATCGTGTGGAAGCGCAGGATGTCCTTGCCGATGAGGTGCACGTCCGCCGGCCAGTATTTCTTGAAGAGTTCATCCGGCTCCCCGTCGACCTTGTAGCCGAGACCGGTAATGTAGTTCGTCAATGCGTCGATCCAGACGTAGACCACGTGCTTCGGGTCGAAATCGACCGGAATGCCCCAGGTGAACGACGTTCTCGACACGCAAAGGTCCTGCAGACCGGGCAGCAGGAAGTTGTTCATGATCTCGTTCTTCCGGGAAGCCGGCTGAATGAATTCCGGGTGCGTGTTGATGTGGTCGATCAGGCGGTCCGCATACTTGCTCATCTTGAAGAAATACGCTTCCTCGCTGGCTTTCACGAGCGGACGGCCGCAATCCGGGCAGATGCCTTCCGGCGCCTGCGACGGCGTGTAGAAAGTCTCGTCCGGCACGCAGTAGAGTCCTTCATAGGAACCCTTGTAAATGTCGCCCTGATCGTACAGTTTTTTGAAGATCTTCTGGACCAGCTTTTCGTGGTCTTCGTCTGTCGTCCGGATGAAGCGGTCGTAAGACGTGTCCATCAGATCCCAGATCCGCTTGATCTCGGCTGCGATCTCATCCACGTACTGCTTCGGCGTCTTGCCCGCCTTCGCCGCCGCGATCTCATTCTTCTGGCCGTGCTCGTCCGTGCCGGTCATGAACCGGACGTCGTAGCCTTCAAACCGCTTGAAACGGGCAATGGCATCCGCCAGGATGACTTCATACGTATTTCCGATGTGCGGCTTGCCCGAAGTATAGGCGATCGCCGTCGTAATGTAATAAGGTTTTTTCGCGTTCATCTCTTTTTCTCCTCTTTAAAACACGTCCGTTCCGTCACCGATCTCGACGACGTAGAACGACGCGGGATAACCGATTTTCTTTTCATAGGCGGCGCCGACTTTTTCAATGTATTCGTCCACCGCTTCGTCCTTCACGATCGCGACCGCGCAGCCGCCGAAGCCCGCGCCGGTCATTCTGGCGCCCAGGACGCCTTCGATCTTCCACGACTCTTCCGCCAGCGTGTCGAGCTCCATGCCCGTCACTTCGTAATCGTCCCGGAGCGATACGTGCGAAGCGTTCATGAGTTTTCCGAAGCCTTCCACGTCGCCTTCAAATAACAGTTTCACCGCCTTCACGGTGCGTTCGTTTTCATATACCGCGTGCCGTGCGCGGCGCATTCGGACGGGATCCCCGATCGCATCCTTGATCGCTTCAAACTCCTCGCTCGTCAGTTCGCCGAGCGCACGGACGTCCTTCACGGTCTGCAGTTCTTTTAATGCGGTCTCGCATTCCGACCGCCGCTCATTGTACTTCGAATCGGCAAGTCCGCGCTTCTTGTTCGTGCAGGAAATGACGATCTTCATGCCTTCAAGCGCGACCGGCACGTATTCGAAGTCCAGCGTCGCCGTGTCGAGGAACATGGCCCGGTCCTTCTTTCCCATCGCGATCGCGAACTGGTCCATGATGCCGCAGTTCACGCCGTTGTAGCGGTTCTCGGAGTATTGCCCGGTAAGCGCGATCTCGAGATTCGGCACGTCGAAGCCGAAAAGTTCGTTCAGCACCTTGCCCATGCCGACCTCGACGGACGCCGACGAAGAAAGCCCGGAAGCGTTCGGGATGTTCCCCCAGAGGTACACGTCAATGCCTTCCGTGACCCGGAAACCGTACCGCTTTTCGTACGCCCAGATCATGCCCATCAGGTAATTCGAGAACCCCTTCTCCGGATCAAATTCCAATTCGTCGAGGGACCTCGAAACGATGCCTTTTTTCGGGAAATTGCCGGAATAAAAGCGCACTTCACGGTCGGCGCGCTTTCGCGCGGCAAAATAGGTGCCGATCGTCAATGCGGCCGGAAACACGTGTCCGCCGTTGTAATCCGTATGTTCGCCGATCAGATTCACGCGTCCGGGCGAAAATACGGTGACCGGCGCACCGCCGTTTTTGCCGTAGATTTCATAAAAACTGCCGATGAGTTCTTCTCTCGTCATGATCGCTCCTCCGCGGTCTCAAAAACCGCAAAATTTCACAAATACAGTATACAAAAAACGCCCCGGATTGTCAAGAATCCGGGGTTGCGGAAAAGGGCAACTCATTGTAAAATGGAACCGTAAAATTCCGGGAGGTGAACCATGCTCTATCTGTCGAAATCCAAATACTGCGCGCTCCGTCAATGCCCGAAGATGCTCTGGCTGAAAAAATACAGGGCGGAGGAGGAAGTCATCAGCGAAGCATTGCAGGCGCGGTTTGATACCGGCAATGAGGTCGGCGACCTCGCGATGGGTCTCTTCGGAGACTTCCGGGAAATGACCGTCCTCAAGGAAAACGGTGACCCGGACATCGGAAAAATGCTGGAAAACACGAAAGAAGCCTTGGCGGAAGGAATTGAAAACATCGCCGAAGCCTCGTTCTCCTACGACGGGCTCTACGTGGCGGTCGATATTCTCAGAAAGGTCGACGGCGGCTATGAGATCTACGAAGTGAAAAGTTCCACCGGCGTGAAGCCGGTCTATTACACCGACGTGGCCTTCCAGAAATACGTGCTCGAGCATTGCGGGATCACCGTCAAAGGCACGTTCATCGTTCACATCAATACTTCCTACGTGTTCGACGGCACGTTGGACCTTGGGCAGTTCTTTACAGTGAAAGACATCGGTGCGGAGGTCGAAAAGGAAAGCGCCTTCATTGAAGAGACGCTGAAGACCGGCGAAGCGGTCATAGCCTCGGAAACCGAGCCGGACTACGATATCGGAACGCAGTGCAGCATCCCCTACGACTGCCGGTTCTTCGGGTATTGCACCCGCTCCCTTCCGAAGCCGAACGTCTTCGATCTCGCCGGACTCCAGTGGGAATCTCAGATAAACTATTACAAAAAGGGGCTCGTCTCCTATGAGGATCTGTACGGCTGCAAAGAACTGAAAACCGCAAAGATCCGGAATCAACTCGAATTCTATGTGGACGATAAGCCGCCGGTCATCGAAAAAGAAAAGATCCGGGAATTTCTTTCCGGACTCTTCTATCCTTTGTATTTCCTGGATTACGAGACGATGCAGCCGATCATCCCCGAGTTTCCGGGCACGACGCCGTATCAGCAGATCCCGTTCCAATACTCCCTGCACTACATCGAGAAGGAAGGCGGCGAGCTGAAACACTCTGAGTTTCTAGCAGAGTCCGGTCAGGATCCGAGGCGGGCATTGGCGGAACAGCTCTGCCGAGACATTCCCATGGATGTGTGCGTTTTGGCGTATAACAAGAAGTTTGAACGTGGGGTGACGAACAATCTCGCAGATCTGTTCCCTGACCTTGCGGAGCATTTGAGAAACATCGCGGATCACCTCGACGACCTCATGATCCCATTCCAGAAAGGCTATTACCGGAACAAAGCCATGCAGGGTTCCTATTCGATCAAGTACGTCCTGCCCGCGCTCTATCCGGACGACCCGGCGCTCGATTACCACAATCTGGAAGACGTTCAGAACGGCAATGACGCAATGTCCGTTTTCCCGCGGCTTGCCGAAATGGAGCCTGAAACACGGGAACGGATGAGGAAGAATCTTCTGAAATACTGTGAGCTGGATACGTTCGCGATGGTCAAGGTCTGGGAAGAACTGAAGCGTGTTGCTGAATGATCAAAAAAGCCGCGGAGCACTTTCGCTCCGCGGTTTTTCTTATCTGAAGGTTCTGATTCCATGCCGTTCGAAAACGCCCCTCGCCCGTTCGACGTCTTCGTCCGTCGTTTTCGGTTCCGGCAATGTGTTCTCCATCCCGAGCGCCTCGTAGCGGGATGCCGCGAGGTTGTGGTAGCGGAGCACCTTCACGCCCGTCACCGAAGAAAGTCCGGAAAGGAGCTCGGCAATCTTCTCGCACTCCCCGTCGTTCCATCCGACCACCAGGGGATAGCGCACCTCGATCTTCGCTCCCGCTTCATCGAGAAACCGCAGGTTTTCCAGAATCTGTTCATTGCTCCGTCCGGTGCACCTTTGATGCACGTCCGGGTCGACCGCCTTCACGTCATACAAAAACGTATCGGTATAGGGAAGGATCCGCTCAAACGTTTCCCGCGGCACCGCGCCGCAGGTGTCCACGTCCGCCGAGATCCCGTTTTCAAAGAGTTTCTTAGCAAACGCCACCGCAAAACCAGGCTGCGTCAGGCACTCCCCGCCGGACAGGGTCACACCGCCGCCCGTACTTTCGAAAAACGGCAGGTCCTCTATGACTTTCTCATACAAACCGTCCACCGTGTATTTTTCGCCGAACGCCTTCAGCGCCGTCGCCGGGCAATGCGAAGCGCACTCCATACAAAGCGCACATTTCGTCCGGTCGATCCGTTCATCGCTCGCGTCAAAGCGGATTGCGTCATAGGTGCAGACCGACCGGCAGATGCCGCATTGAACGCACTTTTCCCGGAAGAACGCAAGTGAAGGAAGGTAGGAAATACTCTCCGGATTGTGACACCAGACGCACTTCAAGGAACAGCCCTTGAAGAAGACGGTGGTCCGGATGCCGGACCCGTCATGGATCTCCATTCGTTTGATGCCGGAAATGATTCCGGCCAGTTCCTTCGTTTCCATGTCTGTCATCCCTTTTCCGACCGCCGGATGAACTCATCCTTCTCCTTTTCGGAGAGCGTGTTGAACAGCACGTTCCACCCGCAGAGCCGCACCTGCAGATTCGGATAATCCTCCGGATGCGCCTTCGCGTCACGGAGCGTTTCCGTGTTCAGGACGTTATAATGTACGGCGAATCCGCCGAGTTCAAAATACGTTTTCAATGCCCCGACGAGTGCCTGTAATCCTGCCTCCCCTTCCACCGCGGACGAATGCAGATCAATGTCCACGATCGTGCCGTTCGGCGTTTTTACCGTGTCAAGTGAGGCGACGGACCGCAAATGTGCCGTCGCGCCTTCCCGGTCCATTCCGAAGACCGCGCTCGTATTCTGCGACAGCGGTTCTCCCTTATGCCTTCCGTCGGCGGACGCTGCCGCGAATTCGCCGAACCGCCACCGCCAGTCGATTGAGAAGAGTCCGAGCCGGTATACGCCGCCCTTCGCGTTCGGTCTCCCATCCACCGCTTCCGCGAGGTCATTGACGATCCTTTGTGCGATCCGGTCGACCGTTTCGTCCCCGTTACCGAACTTCGGGAAGCGGTTCTTTACCGTAAGGCGAAGCGTTTCCTCGCCCGCCCAGTCATTTTTTAGTATTTCCGCGAGGTCCGGTACCGTCAGCGTCCGGTCCTCGTACACGAGTTTCCGGATCGCCGCCAGTGAATCCACTGCCGTTGCCAGCCCGACCGCATTCAGTGAAGAATTGTTGTATTTCGCGGCGTGATCCACATAGATGTCGCGCCCCGCCTCCACAGAAGAACGATAGACTGCAGAAAGAACGGGTGCCGTATGTAGGGCGGCGTAATGCCGCTCGCGAAGATCCGTGATCCTTGCGGCGCATTGCACGAAATAAAAGAGTTGTTTCCGGAATTCCTCATAAAACGCTTCAAACGTATCAAAGGTCCCGGTGACGGGAAGTCCGATCCGCTCTCCGGTCTCCATGTCGCATCCGTCGTTTAACGTCGCTTCGATCACTTTCGGGAGGTTCACGCGGCTCGTGCAGGAGGATGTGACCTCCCCGGCCGCGCCGCATTCGTAGCAGCCGACCACGTGATAATCCGTCGCATCTTCCTTCGACGCGCCGACGTATTCCACGGCTTCAATGACCCGCCGGTCGTTCATGAACACGATGGAATTCGCTCCGTCGCGGATCCCGCGAAATGCTTCGAAAAGGATCCGGTCCGGCGTTTGTTTTGTCCAAAGGATGTGGAGTTTGATGTGCGCGTTCGGGCTCTCCTGATAGGCTTTAAGCAGCGCGAAGGAAAGGTCGTTGAAGAGGTCGTTCCCGGAGACGTCGCTTCCGCCGAGGGCGATCGGCATATTCGCGTCCGCCCGGATCGAATCGATCTCGGTCATGAACGCTTTCAGAAGCGAAAAGGCTTTCTCCGGGTCTTCTTTTTTGTAAAACGGATAGAGATAGCGGTCCGGGCGGCCGAGCGTACGAAGGATCGTGCCGTCGAAGTACTGCTGCAATGAATAGTAGACCAGTACGGTCTGCAGCGCCTCGAAAAGCGTTTCGGGCGCACGAAGCGTCAGAGCCCGTAAGCCCGCCGCCGCTTCGGTTTTTCCCTCGTTTTCAAATAGGTCTGCGGCGCGAAGCATAAACGAAAACGCCGCATCGAATACTTTCAATGTTTCCGTATAAAAACGGATGCTTTTTTTATCGTTTCCGGGAAGTGAAAGCCGTTCCGAAAGGCGGTTCCGGAGTCCGGAAACGCCGAGCGAGATCACGGTCTCCCACTCCGTCGCGGTATGGCCGAAATCGTAATATCCGGTGTAGGCACGCCGGCGGATGCCCGGACCGAATCCTTCTTTGGCCGCCTCGTCCTGAAACGCTGCAAACCGCAGTTCAATGGGCGTCCGCGCCGCAGCGCCGAGCGTGATTCGAATAAAAAAGGTATTCGCTTCGGTGACCGAGATCTCCGCGTGATCCATGAGATACACGGCGTTCCGGCAATCCGCCTCCAGGGTGTCCGGGGCATTGCCGGCGTCCGTGTGATCCCGAAGCCATGCAACCAGTTGTTCTTTTGTTTCCGTCATTTCATTGCGCTTTCCGGGCTCCGTCCCGCAGCCCATTCCGCATTATTCTACGGTCCAGTTCAGCGGGAGCGTCGAGCCGTCGTTGAAGGTGACGGTTCCCGCGGTCTTTGCCGTTCCGGAAACGGTCACCGTGAGTACGCCGTTTGCGAAGGTGAACGGCAATGCAACGCCGTTCTCATCGGTCACGCCGGTCACGTTCTCCGAAGAACGAAGCGTGATCGCGGCGGTGATCTGACCCGACTGCACCTCCAGCGCCGTCGCCGACGGGTTCGTGAATACGGCGGAATCGCTCGTCATCATCGTGATGATGTTCTGAAGTTCCATGTCGGTCATGCCGCAGCCATCCTTCAGGAAGTTGTACGCCTTTTCCTGTAGAGTATTTCCCGTCTGCTCCAATAACCCGTTGACCAGCTTCGAGAACGGATAAGTATCCGTCCCCGTCTGGAAGCGGTTGTTCGTCAATTCATAGTCGCAGACGAGGTCGATCCCTTCCCCGCCGCAGAGCGCTTTCACCATGAAAGCCCAGGCGCCCGTCCGGTCCGCGCCTGCATTGCAGTGGAACAGGATTGGGTAATTCGCCGGATCGGCAAAGATCCGCATGATCTCCGCGTCCACGTCCGGCTGAATGAAGAACGAATAGGATTTCGTCGTGTGATTGATGTAATTCACGGTTGCGGAATGCTCAAAGGGCGAGGCCATGGGAAGGTCCGCCGCGAGTTCCGGATTCCGCAAATCGATTTCCGTCACGATCCCCAGTTCATTGAGGAGCGTATCGATGCCGGCCGCTGTCGCCCCGTCCGGTTTCTGGGAACGGTACAGCAGTCCCTGCCGGATCATACCGCCGTTCAGGGTGGCCCAGCCGCCGACGTCACGCGCGTTGGAAACGCCGTCGACGAGCAGAATCCGCGGTCCGGCTTCCGTCGCGAAGGTATTGACGGTGCCGGGAACCCTCTGATCCCCGTAGACCAGCACGGAAACGCGCCAGTAATAGGCCGTGCCGGTCTTCAGGTTGTACACCGGGACCGTATAGGTATTGCCGCTCTTCATTTCACTGCCCACGGACACTGAACGGTACGCGGAAAAATCAGCGCTTTCCGAGATCTCCAATACCGGATCGATCAGCTCGGAGCCGCTGTCGTTCCGGAAAGAGAACGTCACCGGCACCGCCTTGTTGCTGAGATCGCCGTATTCCTGAACGGTGAAGGTCGTGTCGCCGAAGGTGTATTCCGCGTGCGCCCGCGCAAGATAGGTGCGGACGTCGGGATCCACGGTGTCCACGGTCCCGTTCGGCGAAAGCGCCGTCATGGCAGGCACGGGCGTTTCATTGAAAGCCGCATATTCCGCCGCGCTTACGCCGTAATTGTAGAGCGCGTCCGAGAACGGATTGCCCGCCTTGTTCTTGCAATAGGTGTTGACGCTGTATGCCAGGGAGCACAACAGCGAGCCCAGGCGGTACGCCTTGAACGTGAGCGTCTTGCCGTATTCCGTCGGCATCAGTCCGTCCGTGCAGACGTAGCCGTTGTTCAGTGTGATCGTCTCTTCCATGCCGCCTTCCTTTTCGAACGTAAAGGTCGTGTTTCCGTCGCCGGAATTGTCTCTAAAGAGCACCCGGATCCAATTCACGTTTTCGTGGATCACCGTTGCTTCCTTGAAGAAGCCGGGGATCACGGACGCATCCGAGACCGTCGCCGCCGTGGGGACGGGCTCTCCGTCAAACGTGAGCACGGTATCGGCGCCGGCCGGGGCGCGATTGCTGCCCGTGACGCCTGTGCTCACGAGATTCGCCGTGTTGTGATTGAACTTCCGCTGCGCCTCGCCGCCGTAAACTATGAGGTCGCTGATGAGCGTATCGAGCGCCGCCCGTTTTCCGGCGCTGAACGCCGCATATTCCGCGGATGCCGGGATCTGATTCAGGTAATCCTTCAAGGTGAAGGTGGTGGAATAAAGCACGTAATCCGCGCCGTCGTCACCGACCGCCACGAAATCCGCTTCTATCGTGTCGCCCATGCATTCCGGCGTGATGCCGCTGAACGTGTACCTCGAAACGGTGCCGAGCGAAACCTCCGGCACGGTGACCGCTTCTGCCCCGTCCAGGGAAAGCGAGATCTTCGTTCCGTTTTTCAGATACGGAAGACTCTTGTCAATGACGCCTTCGAACAGGATGCTTAAGTTTTCGTTCAAGGCCATCCGTTTTCCGACCGGCGCTTTCTCCGGAATGACGGCAAAAGCGGTCTGAAGCGCCGTGGAGAGATAGGGCTCGCTGTGCGAGAAACTCACCTGCTTCTTCCCCGCGCCGATCGTGATCGGGTTCGTGGTCTTGATCTCGCCGAAATACCCGCCGTTCAGCGTCATGGAAGCGCTTGCGTTTGCGATTTCAGCCGACCCGGCGAAGCCGCCGTTCACCGTTATGGCGCAGGCCGTTGAATTATAGACCGTCGAACGGAGTTTCCCGGTCACGATGCCGCCGTTCACGGTCAATGTTCCGCCCACGCCGGCAATCATTCCGAGGACGAGGCCGCTGTTGACGGTCACATTGGCAGTGCCTGCATTCAGCTGGATCGTATTGGCCTTCCCGGTCTCGCCGATTTGGAAATTGCCTTCGATGACACATTCGGAAGCGATCGCGAGGTTGTATCCTCCGGATCTGGAATTGGCATCCACCTTACCGAGAACGGCGCTGCCTCCCAAGTAGTTGTCAGAGGACGCCGCTACCAAAGTAACGTTTGCACCGTTTCCGCCGGACAGCGATTTTAAGACTCTGCCGCCTGAAATGGTGCCGCCGGTCATCCGGAACGGAATGCCAGAGTACACGTTTCCGCCGCCCCCGGTGCCGTTGATCGAACCGTTCGAAATCGTGCCGCCGTCCATGGTAAAGGCAATGCCGGAGCCGATCATATAAAGATTGCCGCCCGCGTTCGCTGCCGTTCCGCCGGTGATCGTGCCGCCGTGCATTTCCAGATAGCACTCGTACGTGTTATTCGCCGGGGCATTCACGTAGATATTCCCGCCCTGGTAGGCGTTTCCGGTTTCGGATCCCTCCAGCGTGTCGGCGTTGGTGATCGTGCCGCCGTACATGACAAACCGGAGAATGGCACTGGACGTATGGTAGATGGAAATATTACCGCCCCTGGCTTTCGACGCCGTGCTTGTGACCGTTTTGCCGTCCGCAATGGTGCCGCCGTACATGTACATCGTTCCGCTCTTCAGGTAGATATTTCCGCCGCCGCTCTCGCTGCTGGTCCGGCCGCCGGTAATCGTGCCGCCGAAGAACCAGAGACGTCCGCCGGAGCCGATGTAGACCAAACCGCCGGCTTTCGAAAGCGTGCCGGTGCTTGCATTCGGCTGGATCCTGCCCTTCATCCCGGAGGAGCAATCGCAGATCCGGATGTAGGTGCTGGAATTGACGCTGTCCAGAACGAAGGCGCGTTCCCCTGCGGGTGCGGTCAGCGTGTAGCCGTTCAGGCAAAGGCTGTACTGGTAGCCTTTTTTCGCGGCTAATGGCGTATTTAGCGTGATGTCGCAGGTTAGATAATAAAACTGGTTCGACGTCTGCGAGAACATGGTTTCCAGATCCGCTGCCGTAGAGGCTGGCTGCCACTGGGTCGCTTTGTTCGAGGCGGAGCAGGTATGCAGCGTCTGCCCGGCCACGCCCGGTGAGTTCTCGCCGCAGTAACAATGCTTCGTCGAGTCCTCATGCGGGTGGTCATTGTCCGCCTTCACAGTGACGCCGCAAAACAGCAGCACCAGCAATGAAACGGCAATGCACGACATCAACACGGTCAGTTTTTTCATTTTTCAGACCTCCGATTTATGGATCCACGACTGCCTGCGAAACAGGCAAACGGAAACTATAGCTTCTGAATTTATATTCTATGATATTTTGTACGAAAAAACAAGCCTTTTCAACGCCCTTCCGAAAGCCACTGTGGCCGCAAAAAAAGCGGCCCGCCGTTTCGGCGGACCGCCCTATTCTTTCGAAAAGTCTCTATCTTACTTATTCTTCAGTGCTTCCTCGACGCTGACCGCAACCGCGACCGTCGCGCCGACCATCGGGTTATTGCCCATGCCGATGAGGCCCATCATTTCGACGTGCGCAGGCACCGAAGAGGAACCCGCGAACTGCGCGTCAGAGTGCATGCGGCCCATCGTGTCGGTCATGCCGTAAGACGCGGGACCCGCAGCCATGTTGTCGGGATGCAGCGTACGGCCCGTGCCGCCGCCGGACGCGACCGAGAAGTACTTCTTGCCGCGTTCCTGGCACTCTTTCTTGTAGGTGCCCGCGACCGGATGCTGGAATCTCGTCGGGTTCGTGGAGTTACCGGTGATGGAGACGTCCACGCCTTCCTTCCACATGATCGCGACGCCTTCGGTGACGTCGTTCGCGCCGTAGCAGTTGACCTTCGAGCGAAGACCCGTGGAATAAGACTTGCGGAACACTTCCTTCACTTCGCCGGTGTAATAATCCATCTCCGTCTCCACGTAGGTGAAGCCGTTGATCCGGGAAATGATCTGCGCCGCGTCCTTGCCGAGGCCGTTTAAGATGACGCGGAGGGGCTTCTGACGAACCTTGTTCGCTTTTTCGGCAATGCCGATCGCGCCTTCCGCCGCCGCGAAGGACTCGTGGCCCGCTAAGAAGCAGAAGCACTCGGTCTCTTCTTCGAGGAGCATCTTGCCGAGGTTGCCGTGGCCGAGACCCACCTTCCGCTGATCCGCGACGGAACCCGGAATGCAGAATGCCTGAAGGCCCTCGCCGATGGCCGCAGCCGCGTCCGCAGCTCTCTTGCAGCCCTTCTTGATCGCGATCGCCGCGCCGACCGTGTAAGCCCAGCAGGCGTTCTCGAAACAGATCGGCTGGATCGCCTTGACCTGCGCGTAAACGTCGAGACCGGCGTCCTTTGTGATCTTCTCCGCTTCCTCAATGGAGGCGATGCCGTATTTGTTCAGGACCGCATTGATCTGGTCAATACGTCTTTCATAGGATTCAAATAATGCCATGTTCTCGTCCCCCTCTCTTACTTCTCGATCTCTTTGTCCGTTCTCGGATCAATGAGCTTCGCGGCATCCGCCACACGGCCGTACTGACCGCAGGCCTTGTTGTACGCGGTCGTCGGATCGTCGCCCTTCTTGATGAAATCGGTCATCTTGCCGAGGTTGACAAATTTGTAGCCGATGATGCAGCCTTCTTCGTCGAGGGCAATGGCATTGACGTAGCCTTCCGCCATCTCGAGGTATCTCGGGCCCTTCGCCTTCGTGCCGTACATCGTTCCGATCTGGGAACGGAGGCCCTTGCCGAGGTCCTCAAGACCTGCGCCGATCGCGAGACCGCCTTCCGAGAACGCGGACTGGGAACGGCCGTATGCGATCTGCAGGAAGAGTTCCCGCATCGCCGTATTGATGGCGTCGCAGACGAGGTCGGTATTCAACGCTTCGAGGATCGTCCGTCCGGGCAGGATCTCCGCCGCCATCGCGGCCGAATGCGTCATGCCGGAGCAGCCGAGCGTCTCGACCAATGCTTCTTCGATCACGCCGTCCTTCACGTTCAGCGACAGCTTGCAGGCGCCCTGCTGCGGCGCGCACCAGCCGATGCCGTGGGTAAATCCGGAAATGTCCTTGATTTCCTTCGCCTTGACCCATTTCGCCTCTTCCGGGATCGGAGCGGCGCCGTGCTGTGCGTCCAGCTTGACCGGGCACATCAACTCCACTTCTTTCGTATAAATCATGTTTCGACTCCTTTCAGTCTGCTAATTTATTCTCAATTATTTCCCGCTGAGCAGGTTCATGAAGCCGGACAGCAATCCGCCTTCTTCCTTCTTTTCTTCCTTTTTGTCCTCTTTCTTGTCGGTCTTCTTGCCGGAAGAAGAAGTCTTCTTTTTTCCGCTCGAGGAGGTTTTCTTTTTCCCGCTCGTGCTCTCCGTCTTCTTCCCGGACGAGGAACCGGTCTTTCCGGAGGAGCTGGTCTTTTTCTTCTTTTTCGAAGAAGTCTTCGGCTTCTCTTCCTTCGCTTCTTCCTTCTCCTCTTCCTTTCCGGAGAACAGCCCGCCGAGACCGCCGAGCAGATTTCCGAGATTCAGCTTCGAGAGCACAGCCTGAAGGATGGTGTTTAAGATCCCGGTGTCCTTCACTGCCGGAAGCAGATTCTGGATGACCGAAAGGCCGTTTCCTCTGAAACTGTCGAGCAGGCCTTTGTCCGCATTCAGCTTCTGGACGATTTTATCCGCCTCTTTTTCGACATCGACATTTTCCGCCTTCGGCGCGAGATCGCCGGGCGTTAAGAACGTCGTCTCACTGGATTTTTTTGTTGGCATAGTTCCCTCCGTCGTGCAGGTTTAAAAGCCCTGCTTTTCTATTATGTATCATAGCATTAAAACGCCCGGACTGCAATAAAAAAATTCCCCGGGCCACCTGTGCTAATCGATGTATTTCCGTTCCTTCAAAAAGCCGTAAAAAGAAAACGAGTTGTTTTCGGACAGATCGTATCCCTGCCAGGTGATGCACGCCGTGTACCACCGGCCGTTCTGGGAAACCTTGACAATGCTGTTCTTCAGACCCGGAAACTCTGTAAGATCCGTCAGACTACGGATCGCATTGTCTCCTGCATAAACGATTATGGATTCATACGGCATTTTGGGCAGGTTCGAAAACTCCGGGATCACGTTCAGCGTCGAAACCACAAGCTGCCGCGTTTCCGGCGCTCTTTCATTAACGTACTGCTCCATGAACCAGATCCCCAAAAAACCTTTTTTGACCAAGGCCAGTGCGCTGTGCTTTCCTTCTTCCGAATTTCCGATAATGCGGAACTCTTTTCCGGAAGCATCTTTTCCCTCGGTAATGACCGTTTTCTCATCAAAGGAAAACCCTTTTGACAACAGCAGCAACTGATAGTTGAAGATCCATGCCGCGACAACCACCGTTAGAACAAGGACAAAAATGGCAATGATGAATAATCTTCCTTTTTTCATTAACCCCTCCTGACAGTCATTTCCGATTTCGTTCAGGCTTCCACCTTCCGCTCTTCCATGGACCTCCGGATTATTCTCAATTCCAGACTGGTGAGAGCGTCTAGATTGTTTTAACCACATTATATATCCGGTCAGTTCCGATTGCAACGGTATAAAATTAGTAGGATATCTCAAAAACCCAGCCGAAAAGCGTCTTGCTTTTTCGGTCCCTTCGTACTATGATGAAACTACCTAAAAACTACTCTTCAGGAGGGTGATGAAATGTCACAGTATTTCAGAACTCCGGCTTATCCGGATGCAATGCCCGTCGATATTTCCTTCGTTTTCGCAGACGAAAAACCGGCGGGAAAACACGGCTTCTTGAAACCCTGCGGAGATGAATTCCGCTTTGAAGACGGCACGAAGGCCCGCTTCTGGGGCGTGAACTTCAACGGCGGCGCCAACTTCCCCGAACACGATTATTCGGAAAAGGTCGCACGGAGGCTTGCCCAGTCCGGGTGCAACATCGTCCGCTTCCATCAGCTCGATGCCGAGTGGGACACCCCGAACATCTATTCTTACACGAAGGGTCCGCGCGTCACGACGACGAGAAAACTGGATCCCGTCAGCATGGACCATCTGGATTATCTCATTCATTGCCTGAAGGAACAGGGCATCTACGTTTACTTCGACATGATGACCTACCGGAAGTTCAAGTCCGGCGACGACGTTCCGTTCGCTGAGGAACTCCGCGATTCCGCGAAGCCGTATTCGATCTTCGACCGGAGACTCATTGAGCTTCAGAAAGAGTTCTGCGACCAGATCTGGAACCGGTTCAATAAGTACACCGGCCTCCTCTATAAGGACGATCCGGTCTTCGCCATGACCGAGATCACGAACGAGTGCGACCTCTACACGAACTGCGAGGCGCCGAACAAGAACATCAATTCCCCGCATTACGAGCAGGAATTCCGGGCTCTCTACAAGGAATGGCTGGAGAAGAACGGAAAGACGGACGATTACGAAAACTGCGACATGTATGATAAGGCGAACGAGACGCTCGGGAGATTCAAGCTCGACTTAACGCTCGCTTATTACAATGAAATGCGCGATTACATGCGTTCGATCGGCGTCAAGCATCCGATCACCGGCACGAACTGGGCGCACGGAACGCCGATGAACGCCGTTTCGAACGCGGAAATGGATTTCATGGACAGCCACCACTATTACTACGACTGGGGCTGGGGCTCGACCGAGAAGTTCGCGCAGAACGTGCAGGTGAACGGCGTTCCGAACATTTTCCCGAATCTGGGCTACATGAACGTGAATCAAAAGCCGTTCTTCGTTTCCGAATGGGATATGCCGTGGCCGAATTCCTACCGCGCGGAAGGCCCGATCTACTATGCGGCAGTCGGCGCGCTCCAGAACTGGACCGGTTTCGCGATCCACACCTATGCATACGGCACGAAGCTCGATAAGATGGACATTCTCGGCAAGGAAGTCTCCTCTTCGACGATCGGCGGCGTCCCCTACAGGGAAGGCATCTTCTCCGTCTGGAACGACCCGGCGAAGTTCGGCCTCTTCTACCACGCCGCGCTGATCACGCGCCGTGAGGACATCACGCCCGCGAAGAAAAAGATCGGCGTGCAGCTGACGAGCGAAACGAAGATCAACAGCAAGGCCTTCAAGACCGGCCTCGAAGTGCACAACTTGAAACTCGTCGTCCCGGGCGGTTCGACGGAAGGCTGCGACGAAATCGTCGCGGATACCGACGTGATCCCGGCAATGGATCCGGAGAATCCGGACATCATTGCCTCGGACAACGGCGAGGTCTGGCGGTCGCTTTCCGGCAAGTTCGGCGTGATCGACACCGAGAGGACGAAGGTGATCTACGGCAGACTGACGGCCGGTCGGAACGATTCCATGAAGCCGAATCCGAAGACCTTCGTGAAGGGAATGAGTGTCAAGGGCGGCACGGATTTCGGCGTCATTGCCCTCTCGTCGCTCACGGACGATCCGATCTCGAAGAGCACGAACATGCTGCTTTCGACAATCGGCCGCGCACGGAATACCGGCGCGCAGTTCGACGGCGATAAGATGATCGAATACGGCGAGGCGCCGATCCTTTCGGAAGTCGTCCGCGCCGAGATCACGATCGAGACCGAGCGCACCGACCTGCAGGTCTGGGGCGTCAATGCGGAAGGCTACTACGTCGGCAGACTTCTTCCGAAGTTTGAAGACGGCAAGATGACCTTCACCGTCGGCGAGCATTGGCCGGCCAACTATTATCTTATCGTGGCGGAATAATCCGTTCACGAAAAAGCGCCGCGGTATCCGAACGGTACCGCGGCGTTTTTGTATTCAAAAATGGTCTTTTACTCTTTCTTTTCTTTGTCTTTCTTTTCCTTGTCCTTCTTTCCGCTGAAGAGGAGTGACAGCAGCAAGCCGACGCCGACCGCGAACATGCCGATGATCACGATGAGCGTGAAAACGTTCATCTGCTTGAAGACGAAATGCGTCCCGATGAGCACGGAGACGATGATGAGCACGATGTCCGCGCCTGCCAGGATGAACGGGAGTTTCTTCCCGCTTGCGACCGCCCAGACGATGAGAAACACCAGTACGACGAGCAAAATCGGCGCGGAATCAACGCTTCCGATCCTAAAAAAGCTGAAACTGATGACCTGAATGTTCATGAGCAGAATGACGATGCTCGCGACGATGAGTCCGATACCGAGCACCATCCGGAGAATGGAGGATTCCTGTGTAAACTTTTTCATGTTTTTGTCTTCCTTTCTGAAGGTTTAATGGGCCGCTGCCCGCGTTTCTTTCCAGTATTCCGGTTTCTCATAGGCCCTTAAGACCGCGCCGACCTTGTCGAGCGACCGTTCGCCGTCCTCAGGCATGTTGTCGGTCGCGCAGCGGATGTAATCGCGGCCGTCCAGGAATTTCACGGCGGTCACGCCGCCGTCGATCGCCATGCCGTCCGTTAAACCGACCCAGGACTTCAGGTTTTCTTCATAGATCACGTCCATGCAGCGTTCCTGGACTTCATACGGAACGTAATACACGTCCTCGGTCTCCTCTTCTTCAGGGCTCGGCTTCGTGTACACGGAGAGCCGGCAGAGATCCGCGTCGTAGGAATACAGCGCGTATTCCTTGTGATGATCGTAGCCGTCGGTCCCGACGACCGCGGTGTAATAGTCGACGATGAGGATGTCCGGTTCCACCTGCATCATCATCGTATTCTTCATGATGCACTCCAGCTTGACGTCATGCTCCGGCATGGTGAACTGAATCTTGAATCCGGTCTTGTAATCGAAGTCCGGATTGAGCGCCTCCCCGTCCAGGAGGAACTTGTAATCCGTATCCGTGGCAATGAGATCGAAATACAGCGTCACCTTCTCGCCGGCGCGGTATTCTTCCTTTGCGCCCCGATAGTCGTCCTTGTCCCCTGAGTAGTCCACTTTGTACTTTTTGGCGCCGCAGCCAAACAACAACGATCCCAGAAATGCCATCAACATCACCCCAAAAAACAGTTTTCTCATCTTAGATACCTCTTCGCACGCTTTCCTTTTCGGGCGAGATTCCCTCTTCGGGCGCCTTATCCAGCCACGTCGTCCAGCGAGAAATCGCGGGTCGTTAAAAGCGACAGATCCGCCTCCGGCTCCGCGACGAGACGCCGGGAGTGATTCAAGATCGCTTCTTCCACCTTGTTCCGGACGAGACGGCCGTTTCCTGCGGTCGCCGCGCGGATCGCCTGCACCGCATTGAAATACGTAAGCAACGTGAGTTCCGCGTCCTCCTCGATCCGGTATCCTTTCGATTTCGCCGTGATCTTCGCGATCTCTAAAAGTTCCTTGCCGGTGTAATCCGGGAACTCGATCACGTTCGGAAAGCGGCTTTCCAGACCGGAATTCGCCTTCATGAATTCCGACATTTCCTTCGTGTAGCCTGCGAGGATGACGATCAGATTGTCGCGGTTGTCCTCGATGCCCTTGACGAGCGTGTCAATGGCCTCCAAGCCGAAGGAGTCGTCCTTGCCGCGGTACAGGCTGTACGCTTCGTCAATGAAAAGCACGCCGCCGATCGCGGATTTCAGCACCTGGTTCGTCAGCGGCGCCGTGTGTCCGACGTAGCGTCCGACGAGGTCGGCCCGCGTTACTTCAACGAGCTGCCCGCCGCTCAGCACGCCGATCGCCTTCAGATACCGGCTGATGATCCGCGCGATCGTCGTCTTTCCGGTGCCGGGATTTCCGGTGAAGATCATGTGTTTGCTGACTTCTCCGGACTTCAAACCTTCGGCTTTCCGGCGCTTCTGCACGTTGTAGAATTCTTCGAGACTGAAGATGTACTGCTTGATCTTCTCGAGGCCGACGATGTTGTCCATCTCTTTCTTCACGTCCTCGAGTTCGCCGTTGTAGCCGCCCGGAAGGAGCGTCAGAAGATCGATCCGCTCTCCGGAAACCGTCGCATAGACGCGGCCGTCCTCGGCGGAAAGCGAGACTTCCTCATCGTAAGGATACTCTCGCTCGAGGCGGAGCGCCGCAAAGGATTTCAGAAGGTCCTTGTAATAGGCGAGGATGCCCGTGATGCCGAGCCCGCGGTCCGAAGCCCGCGTTCCGACTTCGACGACGGGTTCCGTTTCGCCCGAAAGGCGGAACTTCAGTTTTTCCTCCACCTTGTGTTTCAGCTTTTTCAGTTCGACCATCGACACCTTCCGGTAGCTTTCTTCGGTCAGCGTTTCCGTTTCGGCAATGTCTCCGAGGGCATTGATGAACGGTGCGCCGAAGACGTTCGCAAGCGCCGTCAGTCCCTTCGTGCTGACGAAGGCAAGGTATTTCCCCGCCGCCGAGAACGAGCCGACGGTCTCGGTCGAAAACGCATTGCTCACGCCGACGAGCTGGCCCTTCTGCAAGGTATAGCGCTCCGCGAGACGGCATTGCCCTTCCGTCACGAGGTCGCTCACGTACGTCAGGTAGGAAATGTGGCAAACGTCGAAATGCTCGAACAGGATGACGTTCGCCTTCGAGGACAATGCGACGTACAAATCCTGCAGAAAAACGTTGTCGCGGCCGGTTTCCGTATAGAGCGCCAGGTCAATGACGTGCACGTCCTTCGATGAAAGGATCCCTCTTTTGGCCAATTCTTCCGTCATTCGATACAGGGCGGTATGCTTGCCGGTGTCTTCTTTTCCCGTCAGGAAGAAGCTGTTCCTCGCGTGCCCTTTTTCTTCGGGGAGCACGAAGGGCCGCCGGAACGCCACCAGAAGTTTCCGGATGAAGCGTTCCTGCCCGAACACCGTCTCCTGAACGGCTTCAGCGACGCCGTTGAAATCCTCCGCTCTGATCTCTTCCTTGACCGGGATCGTCCCGCCGTCCTTCCCTCCGGTCGCCACCGTGGTTTCAACCTTTTTTCCGGTGCGTTCGGCGGTTTTCTCCGCGACGTCCCGGACGCCGGCCGCATTGAGGTTCCCGAAGTCCTCGAGAAGACTCCGGTTCAATGCTTCGATCTCGGCGTCGATGTCGTAATCACGCTTCAAAGACCGCCCCGTCACAATTTCCAGATTCTCAAGGAGCGTTCCGCCCTCTTTTTTCTGGCGCTTGTGCGCGGCCTCGATCTCCTTCTCGGTATACGCCTTCTCGGACTGTCCTTTGCCGGAAGCAAATGCAGAGCTCATCAGGTTTTCAAAAATGTCCATGTTCTTGTCCTCTTATGATTCAAACAGCTCCGGGGAACGCATCTTCATTTCCCGGATCAGATTGTCTGCGTAATGGTCAAAGCCTGCATCATTCGGATGCAGGGAAGAATCGGAGAAGAAGCCCGGGTCGTGCGGCACGAGGTCAATGCCCGGTATCACCGTGAATCCGTACTGCAGCGCGTTTTCCCGGATGATGGCCCGGACGTCCGCAACCGTGTATCCGGTCTTTTCCTTCACCGTGCCCTCGGTCGCGCGCCAGATCGGCTCGACGACAAAGACCTTCGCCTCCGGAAACAGTTCCGAAAGCCGCTTGAAATACCGGTCCGACGTATTCTTCACGTCCCTCTGTCCGGACCAGTCGTTGGTACCGAAGTTGATGACGGCGACGTCTGCGTCGAACTCCGGGAAGTTTTCCAGATTCTCGGGATCGAAAACGTCGCCGCCGACCGCCTGACTTAAGGTTTCCGCATGCATTGCCTCCTGCAGACGGTTCGAGTAGGCGCGGTGCGGCTCTCTCGCATCGTATCCCTGCGTGATGGAGTCACCGGAAATGAACAGTTTTCTCGGACGTTTGACCGGTTTCCAGTCGCCGTCAATGTCCACGTTCCGGATCCACATTCTGGTCATGTTCGGAAATACGAGCGTGACCGTGCCGGACCCCGACGGGACAAAAGAATATTGCCCGGAGCCGTTCTTTTCATCCACGACGAAGCTCGTCCGGAATGCGCCGTTCTCCATGATGCTGAATCCGAAGAAATTCCGGCTGGAGCCCGGTTCGAACTTGAATTCAAACGAGAGTTTCCGGATCCCGCCCGTGGCTTCCAGAATGACCGAAGACGTGGACCTCGGCTGAACCACGTGGTTTTTCGCCACGTGAACGGCTTCCTGTGCCTCGGTGAACCGGGAAAACGAAAGGTATCCGTCCTCCGAACGGAGGATCCGGACGTATCCTGTAATGAGGGACAAGGTTTCCTGCTCTGTCAAACGCATGTTTTCATTCCTTTCAGACGATTGATTGCTCCGGGGCCGCCAAGGCTCACGAGAACAGTTCCGGCGCTCTTGACTTCAGCTCCCGAATCAGGTTTTCCGCATAAAAATCGAAGCCCTCGTTGTTCGGATGGAGCCGGCCGTCGTAATAGTATTTCGGATCGTGCGGGACGAGATTGAATCCCGGAATGAGCGTGAGACCGTATTTTGCCGCGGATTCGCGGATGAAGAGCCGCACGTCGCCGACGGTGATGCCGTTCTTCACGGCCGTCTCTTCCCCGTCTTCCGCCAGCCGCCAGATCGGCTCCAGAATGAAGATCTTCGACGACGGGAACACTTCCGCCAGTTTCTTTAAGTACCGGTCCGCGTTCGTCTTCACGTCGACTTCTTTCGCCCAGTCATTGGTCCCGTAATTGATGACGACGGCATCCGGCGAAAATTCCGGCATGTCGTTCAGATTGACTGCATTGTATATGTCGCCGCCGATCGCCTGATTCAGCGTTTCGGCGTTCATGGCCTCGGTGAGCCGGTTCGCATAGGAGCGGTCCACTTCCGTGGCGTCGTATCCCTGCGTGATCGAATCGCCGGCGACAAACAGTTTCCGCGGCCGAACGACCGGCCGGAATTCGCCGTCGATCTCCATGTTTTTAAAGAATGTGGCCGAAAGATTCGGCAAAAAGACGGTCAGACGGCAAGGCTTCGTCGGTTCATAAACGAAGGTGTCCTCATCCACCTGAAGCGGCCGGGAAAGGAAAAACGTCCGGACGCCGTCCTCCAATACGGAAATGCCGTAAAACTGACGCGTCGTGCCGATGACGACGCGGTAATCGAACGAGATCCGCTTCACGTCGCCGACAAGTTCAATGAACATGCCTGCAGAGGTCGAGGCCTGTTTCCCGTGATTCCTCGCGACCTGACTCTCGGTCTGCTCTTCCGTGAACCGCCGGAAAGACACGTAACCGTCTTCCGTTTCGATCATCCGGACGGATCCGGAGATCAGAGAAGCCCAAACTTCTTTTGAAATCCGCATATCTGCGACACTCCTTTGCGCTGTGATTTAATGAAACTGGGAATCATAGATCTCCCGGTAAACGGGGCAATGCTCCATTAGTTCCCCGTGCGTTCCGTTTCCGACGAGCCGTCCGTCCTCCAGAACGAGGATCCGGTCGGCGTTCATGATCGAGGCCGTCCGCTGGGAAACGATGAAGATCGTCATGTTTCCCGGCATCCCAGCAATGGCTTCCCTGAGGGCCGCGTCGGTCGCGAAATCGAGGGCTGAGGAAGAATCGTCCAGAATCAGGATGTCCGGCTCCTTCACGAGCGCCCTCGCGATCGAAAGCCGCTGTTTCTGGCCGCCGGAGAAGTTCCGGCCGGTCTCCTCGACCGAGGCATCCAGCCCGCCTTCCTTTTCCCGGACGAACTCCGCCGCCTGTGCGTTTTCGAGGGCGCGCCAGAGGTCCTCGTCGGAGGCGAGGGCATTGCCCATTTTCAGCGTGTCTCGGACGGTGCCTTTGAAGAGCAATGCTTTCTGCATCACCATGCCGATTTTTCCGCGAAGTTCCGCCTTTCCGTATTCAGAAACGGGTTTTCCTTCGATCTCGATCTCTCCTACCGACGCCGGATAAAACCCGGGGATCAGGGAAACGAGCGTCGTCTTGCCGCTGCCGGTGCCGCCGATGATGCCGACGGTCTCGCCCTTTTGCACCTCAAACGATACGTCGGAGAGCGATTCGGAACCGGAGGTGCCGTACTGCATCGACACGTGCGAGAACCGGACGGCCGGGGCATTGCCGGACGGAGCGTCATCAGGATCCGCAGCCGTTTCGCCGTCCGCAATCGTTTCCGGCTCGTCGTCCGGACGCGGTTTCAGCACCTCTTCGATCCGGCGGAGGCTCGCCGCGGCCCGCGTCATCTGAACGATCAGGTTCGCAAGCTTGATGAGTTCCACCAGGATCTGGTTCATGTAATTGACGAGCGCAACGACCGTGCCCGTCGTGATGAGACCGCGCGAAACGGCGCGGCCGCCGAAGAACAGGATCGCGAGCACGCCGAGATTGATGAGCACATAGGTCAGCGGATTCAAGAAGGCGCTGATTTTTCCGACGGCTTTCTGCAGGCCTTGCAGCACGCGGTTGTTTTCAATGAACGCTTCCGTCTCGCTTTGTTCCAGCCTGAACGCGCGGACTGCGCGGACGCCGGTCAGGTTTTCCCGCGTATTTCCCGTGACTTTGTCCAGCGAGCCCTGGACCCGCTTGTACATCGGCATCGTGAGGAGCATGATGCCGAAAACGACCACGGAAAGCAGCGGGATCACGATGACGAAGATCCACGCCAGTTTCGGATCCACGATGAAGGCCATGACCACCGCGCCGAACACGATGAACGGAGAACGGAGGAACAGGCGGAGCGTCAGATTGACGCCGTTCTGCACCTGATTTACGTCGCTCGTCATCCGCGTGATGATCGTGGATGTCCCGGCTTCGTCCAGCCCCGAAAAACTGAGCGTCTGGACCCTCCGGAACACTTTCTTCCGGAGCGTCGCCGCGTACCCGGTCGCCGCACGGGCAGAGAAATACTGCGCGGTGACCGCCGAGCCGAGCCCGACCAATGCAAGTGCAATGAGCACGAGACTCATCTTCAGGATCGCCCCCGTATCGCCCGCCGGGATGCAGACGTCCATGATGTGCTTCATGACGAGCGGAACGAAAAGTTCGAACGTCGCCTCGAGCATCTTGAATAACGGCGCGAGAATGACTTCTTTTCTATGCGGTTTTAACTCTTTTAACAGAGACTTCATTCCGGACACTCTTCATCCGCCGGACCGGGAACTCCCGAAACTGACGGTATATATACAGAAAAATTATAGTATATCTTATGGTAAAAAGCAATCAAATATCCTTCGAAACGGTTGACAAACGCCGTCAGATGGCAGAAAATAAATCAGGATCACCGTTCAGGATAGGAGGGCTTTTTCGATGAAATATACAGGGAAGCATTTTCTGCTCATTGCCGGCGGCGGCACGCTGGGTACCTATGTCTCGAAAGAACTGCTCCGACTCGGAGGATCCGTCGACGTCATCTGCCCGGAAGATAAGATTTCCGACGATCCGAAACTGAAGTTCCATCAGGCGCTCGTCAGCCGTGAACTTCTGGACCGGCTGTTCGCCGAAACGCGTTACGACGGGATCGTGAGTTTCATCCATTACAAGGATCCCGAAGCGTATAAGCAGGTCTATGTCCACCTGCATGAACATACCGACCATATCATTTTCCTTTCGTCCTACCGTGTCTACGCGGATTCCAAAGAGCCGATCACCGAAGACTCCCCGCGGCTTTATGACGTTCTGAAAGACCCTGATTTTCTGGACACTGACGATTATGCCATCCCGAAAACCATCGTGGAGGATTATCTTCGAAACGAACGGAAAGGCGAACAATGGACGATCGTCCGGCCGGTCATCTCGTTTTCAGCGAGGCGCCTGGACCTCGTGCTGTATTCGAAAACAAGGATCCTTGAGGCCGCGGAGAATCATAAGCCGCTCTTATTGCCGGTCACTTTGAAGAACTATAACGCAGGTCTCGACTGGGCAGGAAACTCCGGCAAGCTGATCGCCAATCTCTTTCTCGAACCGAAGGCGTACGGCGAGGCTTTCACCGTTTATTCGGGGCACGGTGCGACCTGGGGCGACGCAGCCCGGGCCTATGAAGAACTGACCGGAGTGGAGATCCAATGGGTCAGCGAGGAAGAATACGTCCGGACGCTGCCGTTAAACGAAAAGCCCGGCATCCGCAACATGTGGTACCGCGACCGCATTTATAACCGGAAGATCGACGCGTCCAAGATCCTTTCCGTGACCGGTCTCACCGAGGAGGATTTCAAATCCATCCGGGAAGGGATCCAAATCGAGCTCGACGTATTGCACTGGAAAAAGCCCTGATCCGGAGCACGAAAAAAGGGAGGCTGCAGCGAAAATGCAGCCTCCCTTTTTTGCTGTAAAGCAACGCTTATTCGAAAAACTCTTTCGCCACTTTCACGAGCGCTGCGACGTCTTCCGCACCGGCCGTTTCGTAGGCGGAATGCATTGCCAGTTCCGCAAGACCGATGTCCGCCGAGGGGATCGCGACCTGCGAAACGGAAATGTTTCCGAGCGTGCTGCCTCCGGGGATGTCGGAACGGTTAAAGAAGAACTGGCAGGGAACGCCCGCCCTGCTGCAAAGATCCTTCACGAAGGCGGCAGAAAAGCCGTCGGTCGTGTACTTCTGGTTCGCGCTGAACTTGAGCAGCAGTCCGCCGTTCAATACCGGTGTGTTCGTCGGGTCGTTCTTCTCCGGATGATTTGGATGCAGGGCATGCCCGTTGTCCGCGGATAAGAGAAACGAGTCCGCGATCCGGATCAGATATTCCTCATTCGTATCGCCCAGTCCCATCGAGATCCTCTGCAGAGTATCCTTTAAGAACGTGGATGCGGCGCCCTGTCTCGTGCCCGATCCGACCTCTTCATTGTCCAGCATCGCGAAGACGGCAATGCGCCTGCCCTCCTCCGCCGCCGTAAAGCCCGAAACGCCCGCAAAAACGCATTCCAGGTCGTCCAGCCGGGAAGAACTCAGGAACTCGCCGTTCCGGCCCCAAATGACCCCTTTTTCGGCATTGTAGAGGTATAAATCATGGCCGAGGATCTCTTCCTTTTGAATTCCGGCAGCATTTGCGACTTCCTCCAGGAAAGAACCGCAGGGTTGACCGGACGCATAGAGCGGTACCATGTCGACGTTCAGGGCGAACGCCTTTCCGTCGTTCACGCTGCGGTCCATGTGGATCGCGAGATTCGGGATCAGCAGCATCGGTTGCTTCAGGTCCACGAGCAAGGATGCGACGCCGTCTTCCTTCTTAACGAGCACACGGCCGGCGACCGACAAAGGGCGGTCCAGCCAGGTGCTCCGGATCATGCCGCCGTACGCCTCCGTATTCAGCGTCACGTACGATCCGCGGACGCCCTGTTCCGGATTCTCCTTGATCTTGAACGAGGGAGAATCCCCGTGGCAGGCGAAGACGCGGAAGCCCTCGCGCTCCGGGCGCTCCGGGCAAGGCATGCTGCAGTTCGACTCACCCGGGATGCGGAAAGCGATCAATGCGGAATCGTTCCGCCGGACGAGATAGGTCCGCCCGGGATCCAAAGTCCATTTCTGCTTTTCGGAAAGTTCCGTCGCCCCGGCGGCCTTTAAAATCTCCGCCAGGTTTTCCGCCGCCTGATAGGCGGTCGGCGAGGCGTCGATGAACTTCAGCATCTCTTTTGCGTAGTTTCCGTTTTTCTTTCTCACCGTCTCACTCCTTACAGTAATTCGATCCCGTGCGCCTTGCACTGCGCGCGCATTTCGTCGGGCCAGATCGATGCCTGGACTTCACCGATGTGCGCGCGGTCGAGCAAAAGCATGCAGAGCCGGGACTGGCCGATGCCGCCGCCGATCGTGTACGGGAATTCGCCGGCAAGCAGGGCTTTGTGCCACGGCAGGTTTTCGCGCTCCGGGCAGCCCGCTTTCACAAGCTGTTCCTTCAGGGACTCCTCGCTGACGCGGATGCCCATGCTGGAGATCTCGAGGGCGCAGTTCAGCGTCTCGTACCAGAAGAGGATGTCGCCGTTTAATTGCCAGTCGTCGTAGTCCGGGGCTCTGCCGTCGTGCGGTTTTCCGTCCGGAAGTTTGTCGCCGATCTTCATGAGGAAAACGCAGCCGTGTTCCTTCGTGATCAGGTTTTCGCGTTCCTTCGGCGTCTTGTCCGGATACATCGCATAGAGCTCCTCGGTCGTGATGAAGAAGATGTCGTCCGGCAGTTGTTTCACGGCCTGCGGATATTTGTACCAGACTTCGTGCTCCATGTGCTTGATGACCTTGAAGATCGTCCGCACCGTCTTTTCAAGCGTTTCCAAGGTCCGTTCCTCTTTCCGGATCACCTTCTCCCAGTCCCACTGGTCCACGTAGACCGAATGCAGGTTGTCGAGTTCCTCGTCGCGCCGGATCGCGTTCATGTTCGTGTACAGGCCTTCGCCGGGCTGGAATCCGTATTCGCCGAGGGCGAAGCGCTTCCACTTCGCAAGGGACTGCACGACTTCCAGCGTCTCGCCCGGCAGTTCGGCGAGATCAAAGGACACCTTCCGCTCGACGCCGTTTAAGTCGTCGTTGATGCCCGACGACTTCGTCACGAAAAGCGGCGCGCTGATCCGCTCCAGGTTCATCTCCCGGCCGAACTCCTTCTGAAACGTGTCCCGGATGTATTTGATGGCTTCTTCCGTTTCCCGGATACTGAGCCTGGGGTCGTAACGTTCAGGTAAATAAAGTTTCATGGCTCTCCTCCTTTTGATCGCCTGTTTGGTTTCCTTGCCGGTTTTCGGCAATTCCTAAAGTCTTACCGATCTATGATCCTGATCCGGATCTCTCCGGAATTCAGCCGTTCTTCGCTCCCGCCCGCGGTCCTGACGAGCAGTCTGCCCTCGTCGTCAATGCCGGTCGCGGTGCCGATTTTCCCCTCTCCGTACAGGATCTCCCGCCCGATCACGATCGACTCCCGGCGGTAGGTCTCCAGGTAACTAACGTCCTCCGGCTTCTTCAGTTCTTCGAGGAGTTCACGAACGACGGCAATGACGATCTCATTCCGGTCGGTATTCTCTCCGGGACAAAGCGCCCCTGCCTTCCCGGCAATGTCCTCGGGAAACCGTGACGTCGTCACGTTGATGCCGATGCCGACAAGCAGGCACCTCTTCTCTCCGGCCGCGACGCATTCCGTCAGAATGCCCGCTGCTTTCTCCTTTCCGAGATAGAGGTCGTTCACCCACTTGATCCCGAGCGAAATACCGGTCGATGCTTTTACGCCGCGGTACACGGCGACGGCGGCCTTCGCGGTCACCCGGAACAGTTCGTCCCCGGGTCCGCTCTCCGGGCAGACGAGCGTCATGTAAATGCCCTCGTATTTCGGCGAATAAAAACTGTGACCGATGCGGCCCCGGCCCGCGGTCTGCGATTCCGAAAGGATCAGCATTGTCCGGTCGAGTCCCGCCTGAACTCGCCGTCTCGCCTCGGTGGACGTGGAGTCGATCTCATCGAACACGGTGACGTCCGTTTCGCAGCCGATCCCTTCCCGGATCCGTTTTTCATCCAACTTTCCGATTTTCATAAACGACATACGTCACATCCGGCCGCGCTGCCCGCTATACCGCGATGCCCTTGAACTGGCTCTCGTACAGCGACGCGTAGGCGCCGCCGAGTTTCAAAAGTTCCTCGTGACTGCCCTGCTCCACGATGTGGCCGTCCGCCATGACGAGGATCCGGTCGGCGTTCCGGATCGTGGAAAGCCGGTGCGCAACGATGAAACTCGTCCGTCCCGTCATGAGCGACGAAAACGCATCCTGGATCAGCAACTCCGTTCTCGTATCGATCGAGGACGTCGCTTCGTCGAGGATCAGCATCGGCGGCAGCGCCAACATGACGCGGGAGATGCAGATGAGCTGTTTCTGCCCTTCCGAAAGTTCATTGCCGCCTTCGGAAAGCACGGTGTCGTATCCCTGTTTCATCCGGCGGATGAAACTGTGCGCGTGCGTCTTTTTCGCTGCGGCAACGATCTCCTCCTCCGTCGCGTCGGGCTTTCCGATCTTAATGTTGTCGCGGATCGTTCCGCTGCGGATCCAGCTCTCCTGCAGGACCATGCCGAACTTCGCCCTAAGTTCGTCCCGCGTCATGTGTTTCGTCGGCACGCCGTCGATGCGGATCTCGCCGCCGTTCACTTCGTAGAACCGCATGATGAGGTTGATGAGCGTGGTCTTTCCGCAGCCGGTCCGGCCGACGATCGCAATGTGCTGGCCGGGTTCGACGGTCAGATTGAAATGACGGATGAGCGGGATCTCCGGCACGTACGAGAAGGCGACTTCATCAAATTCCACTTTTCCTTCGGTCGGACGCTCCGCGCCTTTTTCCTTCCGGGAAAGCGCTTCCTCACTCTCCGTTTCCGCCGGTTCCTCCAGAAGCGAAAAGACGCGGTCCGCGGACGCAAACGCGTTCTGCAGTTCCGTGATGACGCTCGTGATCTCCGCATACGGTTTTGTATGCTGATTTGCGTAAGTTAAGAAAACGGTCAGCTGTCCGATGGAGAAAACGCCGCCCGACAGAATGGCCGCGATCCCGCCGAAAACGCCGACAAAAGCGTAGACCAATGCATTGACGAACCGCGTCGTCGGATTCACGAGAGAGGAAAAGAAAATGGCCTTCAGCGAGTGTTTCCGCAGCGTTTCATTGAGTTCGTCGAAACGCTCCATGCTCTCCTTTTCCCTGCCGTAGGCCTTCACGGTCTTCTCCCCGGAGATGATCTCATTGATGAACGAAGTCGCCTCGCCGCGGCTCTTCGCCTGCGCCTCGAAATGCGAATAACTCTTTTTCGAAATGAACCGCGCAATGAACAGTGATACCGGCGTCAGAGCCACGACGACGAGCGCGATCCAGCCGTTCACGGTCAGCATGAACACGAAGGTGCCGAGGATCGTCAGCACGCCGGTGAACAGCTGCGTGAAGCCCATGAGAAGCCCGTCCGAAAGCTGATCCACGTCGGAAACCATCCGGCTGACGAGATCGCCGGTCGGCTGCCGGTCGAGATATGAAAGCGGTAATTTCTGGATATGTTCAAAGACACGGTTCCTGAGGGAGGCCGTGACGTGATAGACGATGTGATTGTTCAGGATCCCGGCAGTCCATTGACAGACGGCCGTGATGAGTACGGCAATGACGATGCGGGTAAGGATCTCGTACAGCGGAGACGAAGCGGTGAGCGGCGTTCCGGCGATCATTGCGTCGATCCCGCGTCCGACGAGGATCGGGACGTATAACATGGAAAGCACGGTCAGAACGGAAAGCAGAAAAGAAAGGCCTACACGAAAGCGATAAGGCCTGATCTCTTTTACTACCTTTCTGAACGTGCTTTTCTTCATTTTTCCAACAGTTTTGAAGCGAGCGACGCCGCGCCGTACATGCCGGCGTCATTGCCGAGCGTCGCGAGAACGATATCGGCCCGTTTTTCAGCAATGTGCGTGTAATCGTCGACGTATTTGTCCAACGTCTCGACGAGGATCTGCCCCGCTTTCGAAACGCCGCCGCCGAGAATGATCTTTTCCGGGTCCGTCGTAAGGATGAGGTGCGCTATTGCCATTCCGAGATATTGACCGAAACTCTCCAGCACCTGCAATGCGATCGGATCCGCCGCCTTCGCGGCATCGAGCACGTCTTTCGCGGAAAGATCAAAAATGCCGCGCAGTACGGAAGGTTCCGAAGTCCCGGAAAGGAGTTCCTTCGCGCTCCGGACAATGCCGGTCGCGGAGGCGTACTGTTCGAGACACCCGCGGTTTCCGCAGTTGCAGCGTTTCGTTTCCGCGGGATTGACGATGAAGTGGCCGAGTTCGCCGCCGACGCCGTGACTTCCGGCAAGAACGTTTCCGTCCACGACGACGCCGCCGCCGACGCCCGTGCCGAGCGTCACCATGATCGCGTTTTTCGTGCCCTTCGCGGCGCCGTAATAGACTTCGCCGAGGGCCGCCGCGTTTGCGTCATTGACCGCCGCGACCGGGATCCCCATCAATTCTTCCAGGCGCGCCGCCGGATACTCCGCATAGAGGCCGAGGTTCGGGCAGGAAGAAACGTAGCCGTCTTCACGGACCGGGCCCGGAAGGCCGATGCCGATCGCCAGAAGCGCTTTCTCCGGTTCACCGATCTCCGCCAGTTTCTCATGCAAGGCATCGCGGATCACTTCATAGAGGCGGTCGATTTCCTCCCGTGAAGGCGTTTTCACTTCCCACAGTTCGACCGGCGCTTTTCCGACCGGAAACAGCCCCATTTTGATCGTCGTTCCGCCGACGTCCACGCCGGCCACGTAATTCTTCATCATGCGCCTCCCGCAAAGCACCGAAACATCCGTACCTGCCCTTTCATACACAAAGGGGCCCTTTTGCAAGAGCCCCATTGCGGTTCGAAGATAACGGAACTCTTATTCCTTCTCTTCTGCGGCCTTCTTGGCCACTTCCTTGTCCTGAATGTCCTTCGGCGCCTGCTCGTAGTGGTCGAATTCCACTTCGTAGGAACCGATGCCGCCCGTCATGGAACGGAGGACCGTGCAATATCCGAAGAGTTCCATTTCCGGAACTTCCGCTTCGACGGTCTGCTTGCCGCCCGCGACCGGATTCATGCCGAGCACGCGGCCGCGGCGCTTGTTCAGATCGCCCATCACGTCGCCGGTGAAATCGTTCGGAACGGTGACCCTGATCTTCATGAACGGCTCCAGAAGGACCGGGCCGGCTTTCATGAAGCCGTCCTTGAACGCGAGACAGGTCGCGGTCTTGAACGCCATTTCGGAAGAGTCGACCGGATGGTAGGAACCGTCGTACAGAACGGCCTTCACGCCGACGACCGGATATCCTGCGAGCGGACCCGCGACAACGGATTCCTGCAGGCCTTTTTCCACGGCCGGGAAGTAGTTCTTCGGAACGGAACCGCCGACGACTTCTTCTTCGAAGATGAACGCCTGGCTGTTATCGCCGGAATTCGAGAAACGCATCCGGACGTCGCCGTACTGGCCGTGACCGCCGGACTGTTTCTTATGCTTGCCCTGAACGTCGGAGCTCTTCGTGATCGTTTCCTTGAACGCGACTCTCGGCTCAGAGAAGTCGATCGCGACCTTGTAGCGGCTCGCGAGCTTGCTCTTCACGACTTCGAGCGCCTGATCGCCGACCGCGTACAGAAGCTGCTGTGCGTTCGCGGAGTCATTGACGACCTTCAACGTCACGTCTTCCGCCATCATCTTCGTCAGCGCTGCGGAGACCTTGTCGTCCTCACCCTTGTTCGGGCAGGTGTAACGCATGTAGGTATAGGGCTTCGTGAAATCCGGGATCGGATAGGTCACGTTCGTGCCCTTCTGCGCGTAGGTGTCGGTCGTCTTCGCATCGTCGAGTTTCGCCAATGCACCGAGATCACCCGCGTGGAGTTCCGGAACTTCGATCGGCTTGTTGCCCTGCAGGACGTACAGTTTGCCGATCCGCTCTTCATTGTTCGCTCTCTGGTTCACCAGGGAATCATCCGTCTTTAAGACGCCGGACTTCACCTTGATGAACGAATACTTACCGATGAACGGGTCGACCATCGTCTTCCAGATGTAGCAGGTCTTCGGCTTCGCGTCGTCGTAATTCGCTTCGAACGTGCTGCCGTCGTCAAGCGTGCCCTCGGCCTTGCATTTCGCCGGAGACGGGATCAGGGAGGCAATGTCGTTCAGCAGCATGAACACGCCGTGCGCCGTCGCGCCGCAGCCCATGTACACGGGAACCAGGTTCGCTTCCGCCACGCCGACATGCAGTGCATTCAGTACTTCTTCCTCGGTGAAGTCTTCGCCTTCCGTCTCGAAGAACCGCTCCATCAGGCCTTCGTCGGTCTCGGCGACCGCTTCCATCAGGCTGTAATGCGCTGCAGAAACGCTGTCCTGCAATGCTGCCGGGATCTCCATGTCCGCATGCTTGCCGGCTTCCAGATACTTTCTGCCGACCTTCTTCACGATGTTCACGTAACCGACGAGTTTCTCGCCTTCACGGATCGGAACGCAAAGCGGCGCCACGGAGGGGCCGAACTTCTCTTTCAATTCTTCGGCGACGCGATCGAACTTCGCTTCTGCGAGGTCCATATCCGTCACGAAGATCATGCGGGGCAGCTGATACTTTTCGCAAAGTTCCCAAGCCTTGATCGTGCCGGTCTGCACGCCGTCCTTGCCGGAAACGACGATGATCGCCGCATCCGCCGCGGAAGCGCCTTCCTCAGCCTCGCCCACAAAATCGAAATAACCGGGAGTGTCAATGACGTTGATCTTAATATGATTCCATTCGATCGGAAGGACTGCTGCGGACATCGAAAAGCCGCGCTTCTGCTCCTCCTTGTCGAAATCGCTGATGGTATTTCCCTGACCGATGGTGCCCATGCGGCTCACCAGCCCTCCGAGGAGCGCCATGCCCTCTGCCAGAGTCGTTTTTCCCGAACTGCCGTGCCCTAAGAGCACCACGTTGCGGATGTCGTCTGTCTTGTAAACGTTCATTCTGATTCCTCGCTTTCCTGACACTTGCGGTTTCTTTCTGCACAAACCGCCACTATTGTTTATAGAATATCATAAGAGGCAAACTTTTTCAATAAGAAACTCGACCGATTCCCGAAGATTTTTCTGCCGGGAAGCCGCCTCACCCGATCAGACAAAAAGCGCCGGACCGGTGTGACCGGCCCGGCGCTTTTTATCCGATGATTCATCTCTAGATGGCATCAGGGCACTTCCCGCTTCGCGGGCCCCTCCTCATGCCCATAATCAATTCACAGTAGCGATCTCGGAATAAACGATGCCCTCGTTCGTTCCGTCGTTGTAGATCACGTATGCTCTCGCATTTACAGTTACGCTGACATTCTTCAATGTGAGTCCCGTCACGTCGTTCGCGTTCTTGCCCGTCGATACGTACTTGTAGGATTCCGCGCTGTTGTTGTAACGAAGCGCATCTTCCAACGTTCCCGTCGTCATCGAGTCGACGTTGAAGAGGATGCCCTGTTCCTTCAGCGTGTAGCCCGCCGGTACGTCACGGAGCGCCTCGAAGCAGATCGTTCCGTCGATCCTCTTCGCCGTGATGAAGGTGACCCTCGGCGTTTCCGCTTCTCCCGCCGCATCCGCATAGACCGCGTAAACGGTCGCGTTCTCACGGAACCGGACGTAAGTCCCTGCGCTCGTCGAAAGCACGTCGCCTGCTGCGTTCGCATAATAGCGGAACGTCTTCGTCGCAGCCGCCGGCTGCTCCAGCTTCACCGTCGCGTTCACGTTCACCGGACCGTAGGAGGCATCGCCGTCCGCGTATGCCGTCCAGGTCGTCGGAGCACCGCTCTCTCCCAAGAGAACGCCGATCACTGTTACTTCATAGACGGATGCTGCGTCATCCTCGTACGCCGGGGTGACGTCGAGCGCCGTCTGACCCTCCGCCTTCGAGGCAAGCGCCGCGAGGTCCGTGATCTCCGTTCCGCCCGCCTTCCAGACGCCGTTCTTCTTTCCTGCGACCGTCGGCACCGCCGGGAGTTCCGTGAACGTATCAAGCGCGCCGCTCCGGTAGACCTGGGAGTTGATCGTATAGAAGGTGATGAGCGGTGAACTTGCGCTTCCGAGCATTGCCGTAAGATCGGTGTCGCCTGCCAATGTGAAGGTGTATTCCGCGTCTCTCGACACGAGTTTGCCCATCGCGTTCGAGAAGCCCTTGAACGTATCGGTTCCCGTATACTTGACGGTCACTTCCGTTCCCGCTTTGTAGAGGCTGCCGACCGCCTCGCCCGTGATCGTGTAATCGGAGGTGCCGGATACGCTCACCCGGAAGCCTTCCGCCGCGCCGACTTCATAGACTGCCGCGATCTCCCGGTCTTCCGTGCAGGTCGAGGTATAGGTGTTCTCCACACCGAGTTCGGTGCTTCCCTCATACCAGCCGATCAGACGGTAACCGGAGACTGCCGGAGCAGTCAGCGTGAAGGGTTTTCCTTCCATGACTCTTCCGCCGCCCGAGATCGCAGCGACCGTTCCGAGATAGCCCGTCGCAGCGCGGCTCGTCGTCTCGACGAGGTGGCCCTTGCCGACTTCGTACTGATAATTCAGGCCGTTGTAGAGTTCATTGGTCTCAAAGACGTAATACCCGTCTGCCGTGTAGTCCTCGGTCGGGTCCACCGTGTAATGGCCGCCCTTCAGGATGATGAGGCCCGGCTTGCTGCCGGTTCTCGCGGGCTTGCCCTTGATGTAGCCGCCGTTCACGGTCATCGTGTTCGTGCCGCTCGTGCCGCTGATCGTCGGCGCGGAATTCACCTGACCGCCGTTGATGACGAGGTTTCCGTTGTAGACCGAGAAGCCGTACACCGTTCCGCTGTTCAACGTGGTGACGCTGCTCCCGGCCACGCACTGGATCGTGTTGTTGATCGTCGCGCCGTCGATGTTGATCCTGGTGGAAGACTTGCCTGCTGCGATCGCGAACCGGGCACTGTTGTTTCTCGAGTTTGCGCCCTGGATCGTGCCGCCGTTCAAGTTCGCAGAGCCGTTTACCTGAATGTTGAACCCGTTCGAGGTGTTGCAGGCGCCGTTTAATACGGAGCCGCCGTTCATGGTGAAGGTCCTTCCTTCTCCGACGAAAACGTTTCCGCCGGCGGCATCCGCGTAACCGCCCTGGATCGTGCCGCCGTGCATCGTCACGGAACCGCCGCCGATGTAGAGGTTTCCGCCGTTCTTCTTGCTGTTGCCGTTTTCAATGGTGCCGCCGTTCATGATGAAGCTGCCGCCGTATACGTAAACGTTCGCACCGTCGACGTTCAGTTCGCTGCCGGCGCCGGGGTTCCCGGAGATCGTGCCGCCATACATCGTGAACGTGCCGTTCTCAACGAAGACGTTTCCGCCTCTCTTCTGAGCCTTGCCGCCGGAGATCGTGCCGCCGTACATTGTGAAATACGAGGCCGGAGTGCCGGCGCCGAGCGCGACCGTGCCGCCGCTGCCCTGGAAGTTCTTGGCATCGTCGCCGTATGCCACGTGACGTCCGACCATATTGCCGCGGTACAGGATCAGACCGCAGCCCTTTCCGACGTAGATCGCGCCGCCGTTGAAGGAATTCCCTGCAGCAGCACTGCCGCCCTTGAAGAAACCGGGGGTGTCCGTGCAGTCCGTGAGGACAAGTTCGTCGTGATGATCGGCCTCCGCATTGGAATTCATGACGAAAGGCGCATATGCGCCGCTATGCTGAATGGTATGCCCGTTCAGGCAGAGATGCACGTGATTGTTCTTTCCGATCGTGATCCGGTTCACGATCGTGATGTCGTTCACGAGATAAATATAGGATTCTTTTATGTCCGTCGACGCGATCGCGGTCGCCGCGTAAAGCTCCGCCTCGGTCCCGACCGAATACCAGGTCTTGTCCGTATGCGTCGTATGATCGCCGACAGCAGTGTTCGTGCCACAGTCGCAATGAACGTGGGCAAAGGTCTCCGGATCCAATGAAGCCTCCGCAAGCATTTCACCGACCGCCACGACGTCTTCATAGCCGTAATGCGAGGTGTCGCCGTTCGGCCCGGTCACGGAAGTTCCGTTCACGAGCGTCGCAAGTACAAAATGCGACGACGGGATCGTCACGTAATTCTCAATCGTATTGCCGAGTTCGCGCTGCATCGTGATGAACTTCCAGTTCGACGTCACGTTCGACTGCAAAGCACCGCCGAAGGTGCTTCCGATCTCATTGACGACAGTCGGGATCGAAGCATCGGCCGCGTTTCCTGTCATTCCGGCAATGTACGTCCGGAACTCGTCGAGCAAGATCAGGAAGAGCTCTCCGTATTCATCCGCCTTCGAACGGTCGGACTCGCCCTGAAGCCAGTTGAAACTGACGAAATTGATGTTTTCCGGAAGATAGCCCTTGGACAGGAGCTCGTCATAGAATTCCGAGATCGTCGACTTGAAGCCGCGCACCAGGAAGTTCGTGATGCGGTTTTCACCGCGCGCGACGGACGTTTCCGTCTCAAGGGAAGACGGATACCATGTGCCGTAAAGCGGCGTGTTCGTGGTGTTATTGTACCAGGTGCCGTCATCCAGCTGATGTGCGGTGACCGAAGTGCCGCCCGCCGCATACTTGAAGATGATCGCCTGACGTTCCGAACTCTCATATAACGGGTTCAGGACGCGTGCCATGCCGAGTTCCGGTCCGATGTGGCTCGTGTCATAACCGAGGCCTTCCGTGACCGGACGGTAATCCATGATCGTGCTGCCGTGAATCGACCCGTCCACCGAGACACGCTTGGACCAGTAGTGAACGTTTTTGTAAATATTGTAGTCGCGGTTCGATTCGGACTGTGCGGTTGAAAGCCCAGTGGAACCGGCAGCGTTGGACTGTCCGCTGATGATGTAGACGTCGATCTTCTTCGTCGCCGCTTCAGACGGGGAGATGCGATAGAGATCCACGTATCCGTCCATCGAGACCTGATGCATTTTCTCTGCCGAGTCGTAACTGATGACCGCGCCGGAGGATTCGTAAACAGACTGGAACGCGAAGGAATAATCGGCTTCGCTGTCCGCGAAGAAGGTCCCGACCGGATATCCGACAGGGATCTTCGCGCCCGAAGTCAGCGGCGCCGAAACCGAAAAACTGACCGAATTGGAAAGCCGGAGATCGGCGTTCTTGCCGTTGTTCTCGAGGACCGGGCTCCCGGAAACGTTCAGTGTTCCGGCTGCCATATAGACGCCGCAGTGATTGCCGGTGATCGTGCCGCCGTTCAGGTTTAGCGTGGCATTCTTCACGTCGTAAAAGACGGCAATGCCTCCCATATCGTCGCTCGCGTTGTTCCCGCCGGTGATCATGCCGCCGTTGATCGTGACCGTCGTGCTCTCGATCGCGCCGATGTTGCCGCCCGAGTTTCCGTTCGCGAAGCCGTCGGCGATCGTGCCGCTATTCATCGTGAAACTCGTGGTTCCCGAAAGCGAAACATTGCCGCCGAATCCTCCCGCGCTGCCGTTTTTCACGGCCGTGCCGCCGGTGATCGAACCGCCGGTCATTTCCGCCCGCGCGGTCGTTCCTGTGATGGAAAGATTGCCCCCCATCATGGCCGTGCCGCCGGTCATCGTCACGTTCTCGAGCACGAGCCATGAAGTGTTTTTGATCGAAATGTTGCCGCCATAGGTGTTTTTACCGGTCGTCGGCAATGTGCCGCCGGAAATCGTCGTATTACGGATCGTGAGGCCGGAGGCATTGACGAGGTTGATGTTCGCGCCATAGGAAGTGGCGGAGGTATCCGTGGAATAACCGTCCTTGATGACGCCGCCGGAAATGACCGGCTTCGTGGTTCCGTTGATGAAGAGGTTACCGCCGTTGTTGGCGCAGCCGTGATTTAACGTGCCGCCGGTCATTCTGAAGTCGGCGCCGCCTCTCATGTAGACGTTTCCGCCGCCGGAGCCCGTTGCCTTCACGGAACCGTCCCGGATCTCGCCGCCATGAAGTTCAAAATAAGCATTATCGTTCAGGAAGACGTTTCCGCCGCCGGAAGCGGATTCCGTCCGGCCGCCGGAGATCGTTCCGCCGTACATATAGAACTTGCAGCCGCTTCCGATATTGACGTTCCCGCCCCCGCCCGTTCCGCTTGACGGGATCATTCCGTCTTTCACGGTACCGCCGTACATATAGAATCTCGCGTCGCTGCCTCCGCTATAAGGATCGGCCGCGATGTTTCCGCCGGCGGTCTTCGCCCGGCCGCCGGAGATCGTTCCGCCGAACAACGTGAACGTGAGTTCCCTCGTGATGAGGATGTTTCCGCCCTGATATTCCATGAGCGTGGTCGCCACGTTCGCCTTGATCTCGCCGGTCCCGGCAGAGGAGCAATCGCAGACGGTCATGTGTGCGTTGAATCCGCCGGCGCCCGAAGGCCCGCAGAGTTCAAACGCGCGCTTGTTCTCGGCCGCCGTGATCGTATGTCCATTCAGGCAGAGGTGGAGCGTCTGATTTTTTCCCGGGCAGAACGCAGACGTCTCCTCTATGTCCGCGGTAAGATAGAGATACGTGTGCGTCGTCGCGTCGAACGACTGCATCTTCGCCTTGAATTCCGCTTCCGTCGAGATGGGTTCCCATGTCACCGCCGCACAGGTGTGCCCGTTTGCCGCAGTCGCCGCCGCAGAATTGCCGCCGCAGATGCAATGATCCTGATGCTCTTCCGCGGCCGCCCTTCCGCTGAATCCCGCGATCATGGCAATGAGGATGCCGAATGCCGCAAAAATCCCTGCCAACGTCCATGCCTTTTTCATGATTATTCCCCTTGTAAAGACAATTTAAAACATACCGGGCCGGAGCAGTTTCTCCGACCCGGTCTTTTTTCTTTTAGTTTACCGTTTCGATTGCCGAATAGATGATGCCTTCGTTCGTTCCGTCGCTGTAGATGAGGTACGCGCGCGCATTGACCGGCACGGAGACGTTCTTTAACGTGAGCCCCGTTACGTCGCTTGCTTCCTTGCCGTTCGAGACGTACTTGTAAGATTCCGCGCTGTTGTTGTAGCGGAGCGCTTCCTCCAGCGTGCCATTCACCATCGAGTCGACGTTGAAGAGGATGCCCTGTTCCTTCAAGGTGTAGCCCGCCGGAACGTTCCGGAGCGCCTCGAAGTAGATTGTTCCGTCGATCCTCTTCGCCGTGATGAAGGTGACCCTCGGCGTTCCCGCTTCTCCCGCCGCATCCGCATAGACCGCATAAACGGTCGCGTTCTCACGGAACCGGACGTAAGTCTCTGCGCTCGTCGAAAGCACATCGCCTGCTGCGTTCGCATAATAGCGGAACGTCTTCGTCGCAGCCGCCGGCTGCTCCAGCTTCACCGTCGCGTTCACGTTCACCGGACCGTAGGAGGCATCGCCGTCCGCGTATGCCGTCCAGGTCGTCGGAGC